>NZ_JBHWVM010000015.1:0-110875 GCF_042736805.1 Streptomyces sp. NPDC060031 | reverse complement strand
GCCCTGGACGTCCAGGGCGCGGGCCTTCGTACGTACGGGTCGGGGCGCCGGCTCTAGCCGAGCGGGTGCATCCAGCCGTGGGTGTCGGCGGTGTGGCCGGTCTGGAGGTCCAGCAGCGCCTTGCGGAGCTTCATGGTGACCTCGCCGGGCTCGCCGTCGCCCTGGGTCCAGTTGGCGCGCTCGGACTTGACGGAGCCGACCGGGGTGATCACGGCGGCGGTGCCGCAGGCGAAGACCTCGGTGAGGGTGCCGTTCTCGTTGTCGCGCTTCCAGTCCTCGGTGGTGATGCGGCCCTCCTCGGCGGTGTAGCCGAGGTCGCGGGCGATGGTGAGGAGGGAGTCGCGGGTGATGCCCGGGAGGAGCGAGCCGGTGAGCTCGGGGGTGACGATGCGGTCGCCGTACACGAAGTACAGGTTCATGCCGCCCATCTCCTCGATCCAGCGGTGCTCGACGGCGTCGAGCCAGACCACCTGGTCGCAGCCGTGCGAGGCGGCCTGGGCCTGCGCGACGAGGGAGGCCGCGTAGTTGCCGCCGGTCTTGGCCGCGCCCGTACCGCCCTTGACGGCGCGCACGTACTCCTCGGAGAGCCAGACGGAGACGGGCTTGACCCCGCCGGGGAAGTACGCGCCGGCGGGCGAGGCGATGACCATGAACAGGAACTCGTTGGCCGGGCGGACGCCCAGGCCCACCTCGGACGCGAACATGAACGGGCGCAGGTACAGCGAGGCCTCGCCGGAGTCCGGCACCCATGCGCGGTCCTGCTGGATCAGCGCGTCACAGGCGGCGATGAACAGCTCGGTGGGCAGCTCCGGCATCGCCATGCGGCGGGCGGAGGCCTGGAAGCGCTCGGCGTTGGCCTGCGGGCGGAAGGTGGCCACCGTGCCGTCGGGCTGCTTGTACGCCTTCAGGCCCTCGAAGATCGTCTGCGCGTAGTGCAGGGTCATGTTGGCCGGGTCGATCGACAGCGGCGCGTACGGGACCAGCTCGGCGTCGTGCCAGCCGCGGCCCTCGGTCCACTTGATCGTCACCATGTGGTCGGTGAAGTGGCGGCCGAAGCCGGGGCTGGCCAGGATCGCCTCGCGCTCCGCGTCGGACAGCGGGGTCGAGGAGGGCTTGAGCTCGATCGTGGGCGTCGTCATGAGTGCTTGTCCTTCACCGTTGTGTATGGCGGACCGCGCTCATGCGTACCAGGACGTCCGAGCTTCCCCGTTTTCCGCGGCCTCGCGTTCGATTATCGCGCGCGAGGGGGCAACGGTGAAACGGGGTGATTGCGGCCCAGGGGAGATGGTGGCACCCGGGGCCGCACAGGAAAAGCCGCCGGGTCCGATGATCGCGACCCGGCGGCTTCCCTGAGGTGGAGCTGCCGGGTCAGCCGGCTACTCGTGCGGCGAGGGCGTCGCCGATGGCATCGGTGGAGCGGAAGGTGCCGTCGCGCTCGGCGAGGTCGGCGGTGACCGCGTCCTCGATGCGGACGGCCTGGGCCTCGTGGCCGAGGTGGCGCAGCAGGAGGGCGACCGAGAGGATCGTCGCGGTCGGGTCCGCCTTGCCGGTGCCGGCGATGTCCGGGGCCGAGCCGTGCACGGGCTCGAACATGGACGGGAAGGCACCGGTCGGGTTGATGTTCCCGGAGGCGGCCAGGCCGATTCCGCCGGTCACGGCGGCGGCCAGGTCGGTGAGGATGTCACCGAAGAGGTTGTCCGTGACGATGACGTCGAAGCGCTCCGGCTGGGTGACGAAGAAGATCGTCGCGGCATCGACGTGCAGGTAGTCCGTGGTGACCTCGGGGTACTCCTGGCCGACCTTGTCGAAGATGTTCTTCCACATGTGGCCCGCGTACACGAGGACGTTGTTCTTGTGGACCAGCGTCAGCTTCTTGCGCGGACGGGCGTTGGCGCGCTCGTACGCGTCACGCACGACGCGCTCGACGCCGTACGCGGTGTTGATGCTGACCTCGGTGGCCACCTCGGCGGGGGTCCCGGTGCGCAGGCTGCCGCCGTTGCCCGTGTACGGGCCCTCGGTGCCCTCGCGGACCACGACGAAGTCGATCTCCGGACGGCCGGCGAGCGGGGTGGCCGTGTTGGGGAAGAGCTTCGACGGGCGCAGGTTGATGTAGTGGTCGAAGGCGAAGCGGAGCTTCAGCAGCAGACCGCGCTCCAGCACGCCGGACGGGACCGAGGGGTCGCCGATGGCGCCCAGCAGGATCGCGTCGTGGTGCTTGAGGGATTCGAGCTCCGCGTCCGGGAGGGTCTCACCGGTTCGGTGCCAGCGCTGGGCGCCGAGGTCGTAGGCCTTGGTCTCCAGCTTCACATCCTGGGGCAGGACCGCGGTAAGGACCTTGAGGCCCTGAGCCACGACTTCCTGGCCGATGCCATCACCGGGGATCACTGCGAGATTGATGCTGGTCGACATGGTGGAACCGTACTCCTTGTCCATCCCTCAGACATTTCGCGTCCACGATGTGGACCGTGTGGATCACGTGGACGCGACGCGCCTGCGGGCGTTCAGTGCCCGGTCGAGCCGCCGTTGTCGCGGCGGTCGAGGGCGCGCTGGAGGGCGGCGGCGGCGTTCTTGCGGTCGGCGTCGGCGCCGGAGGAGTGGCGGACGCGACGGGTGGCGGTGGTGGGTGTCATGGTGATCGACTCCTTGAGATCACGGCGTGGCGGGGCCACGGATGAGGGGTTCCTTCAAGGCGCCGGAAGAGGCGGGGAGCGGTGCGCCGCAGGGGTTGCCTGCCAAGGGGCGCGCGCTCTCGACCGCCATTCGCCGGATCAGCGAGACGTTCGGCTCTTACAAAGCTAGGGCAGGTCCCGCTGTCTGTCTCCGCGATTACTCGGACTTCCTACTATCTGAGACGCACAACCGCCCGGAAGAGGCCGTCCGATGCCTCCGCTTCAGGCCCGTGCCGAGCGAAGTTCCCTGATCAAAGCCCTTACGGCGAGAGTCGAAGCGGATTCCGGTGTGGTGACGTATCCCACGCGTCTCACCGGTCGCCCAGGCCCCAGATCGGTGATCTCCACCGAATCACCGGCCTCGCGGAGCGAGAGCTCGGGCAGGATCGCCATGCCGAGCCCCCGGCCGACCATGGTGAGCACCATGCCGTCGTCCTCCGCCTTGACGGTGGCCGACGGGATCCAGTCCTGGGTCCGCCACCAGTCGCGGGTGTACGAGCCGCAGTTCTCGTCCCAGTCCAGCAGCGGCAGCGCCTTGGGGTCGGGGTGCCCGACCGGGTGGACCAGCGCGTACGCCTCCTGCGTCAGGACCCCCGTCAGCAGGCCGGGCGCCGCGCCGTCCGCCCCGCCCAGGGTGGCGATGCCCAGGTCGGCGCGGCCGGCGGCCACCTCCCCGGCGGCGCCGGCGCCGAGCTCGCGCACCACCCGGACCTCGGGGCGGATGCCGGGGTGGCGGGCGGTGAGCCGCTCCAGGGCGGGCGGCAGCAGGTGCAGCGCCGCACTGCGGAACGCGGCGATGCGCAAGGCCCCCTCCACCGTGCCGCGCCCGGCGGCGCGGGCCTCCGCGCCGAGGGCCTCGTACAGGCGCAGGATCCGGCGGGCGTGGCCGACGGCCCGCTCCCCCGCCGGGGTGGGCCGGGCGCCGGACCTGCCCCGCTCGAAGAGGACCGCCCCGATCTTGGCCTCGCTGCCGCGGACCGCGTGCGATACGGCCGACTGGGTGATTCCGAGGGCCGCGCCCGCGGCGGAGAAGCCGCCGGACTCGGCGACGGCCACCAGGATGCGCAATTCCTGCGGAGCAAGCTCGGTCATGGTGGCCCCCACCTGGCTCTATGAACGGCATTCATGGATCTGCGGCTTCCATGAACCCAACCCCCTGCCCGGCCCGGTGATTCCTTCCTACTGTCGCCGCCATGACCACGCAGACCGGCCACGCCGTCCACCAGATCGCCCTCCCGACCGGCTTCCCCGCCGCCACCGACTTCGCCTACGTCGAAACCCCCGTCCCCTCCCCCGCCCCCGGCACCGCCCTTGTGGAGAACCTCCTGCTCTCGGTGGACCCGTACCACCGCGGACTGATGGACGGCGGCGAGGGCGGCTTCGAGCTGAACGCCCCGCTGGAGGGCCGTTCGGTGGGCCGGGTGCTCGCCTCCCGCGACCCGGGGCTCGCGGAGGGCGACCTCGTCTTCCACCGCGCCGGGTGGCGCACGCACGCGCTGGTCACCCTCGGAGTGGACGGCGCCCGCAAGCTGAAGGGGTACGAGGGGGTCCCGCTGGAGGCGTACCTCTCGATCCTCGGCGGCACCGGCCTGACCGCGTACGCCGCCCTGACCCGGACCGCGGCGCTGCGCGAGGGCGAGGACCTGTTCGTGTCCGCCGCCGCGGGCGGGGTCGGCACGGCGACCGGCCACATCGCCCGGCTGCTCGGCGCCCGCCGGATCATCGGCAGCGCGGGCTCGGCCGCGAAGGTCCGCCGGCTCACCGAGCGGCTCGGCTTCGACGCGGCCTTCGACTACCACGACGGGCCGGTGGCCGAGCAGCTCGCGAAGGCGGCCCCGGAGGGCATCGACGTGTACGTGGACAACGTCGGCGGCGACCACCTGGAGGGCGCGATCGACGTGCTGCGCGAGTACGGGCGGATCGCCTGGGTCGGCGGGATCTCGATGTACAACGGGGACCGGTCCCCGGCCGCGCCCCGCAACCTCTTCGAGGTCGTACACAAATCGCTTCGCCTGGAAGGGGTATTGGTTCGAAATCACACCAATCTGCAGGACGAGCTGGAAGACTTCCTCGTCCCCCACCTGCGCAGTGGCCGGATCGGCACCGACACCACCGTTGTGCAGGGATTCGGTCACACCGTGGAAGCCTTCCAGGGGGTGCTCCGCGGGGACAATCTGGGCAAGATGCTCGTCCGCGTCGGCAGCTGAACGCAGCCACCCGGAAGTTCACCGAACTCTTACCGCACGGAGGTAGACCTTTGGCGGCCGTCCCGCCACTCTTGCCGTCAATGTGCCAGCGGGGCACTTGAGTTGGAGGCGAGTAGCCAGTGACACCGATCAGCCGCAGAGGTTTCGTGGGCATCGGCGCCGGACTGGTGGCGGGGGCGGCCCTGCCCGGGATCGCACCGTCGACGGCCGCCGCGGCGGCGGCGACCGGCACGATCACCGATGTGAAGCACGTGGTGATCCTGATGCAGGAGAACCGCAGTTTCGACCACTACTTCGGCAGGCTCAAGGGTGTCCGCGGCTTCGGCGACCGCGCCGCCGGCAACATCCCCGGCGGCTGGGGCATGTTCAACCAGCCGAACTGGGGCGGCCGCCAGTACCCCTGGAAGCTGAGCGCCACCCCGCCCGCGGGCGGGGTCGACGGCGAGACCCTCGCCCAGTGCAACGGCGACCTCCCGCACAGCTGGACCTCTCAGCACGCGGCCTGGAACAAGGGCCGGATGGACAACTTCGTCACCGGAGTCGGCAACACCCGCACCCTCGGCTACCTGGACCGGGGTGACATCCCCTTCCACTACGGCCTCGCCGACAACTACACGATCTGCGACGCGTACTTCTGCTCCACGCTGAGCGCGACCGGCCCGAACCGCACCTTCCTGTGGAGCGGCAAGGTCGACGCCGCGAGCAAGGACGGCGGCGACGAGTCCGGGCTGACCTGGGAGGCGTACGCGGAGGCCCTCCAGCGGGCCGGCATGACCTGGAAGGTCTACCAGAACGCCCAGGACAACTACGGCGACAACGGTCTGGCCTACTTCAAGAAGTTCACCGACGCCGCCCCCGGCAACCCGCTGTGGGACCGGGGCATGAGCTCCGTCCCCAAGGTCACCGGCTCCACCCCGGACGACATCGCGGCCGCCATCCGCGCGGACGTGGTCGCCGGGACCCTCCCGCAGGTCTCCTGGGTCGTGGCGAACGAGGCCTTCTCCGAGCACCCGTACGCCCCGCCCGGCGACGGCGCGCACTTCGTGGACCTGGTCTACCGGGCGCTCGCCGCGAACCCGGAGGTCTTCGACTCCACCGTCCTGTTCCTCAACTACGACGAGAACGACGGCTTCTTCGACCACGTCCCGCCGCCCGTCGCCCCGCCCGGCACGCCCGGCGAGTACATCGACGGCCTCCCGATAGGCCTCGGCTTCCGCGTCCCGATGATCGTGATGTCCCCCTGGACGCGCGGCGGCTGGGTGAGCTCGGAGGTCTTCGACCACACCTCGGTCCTGCGGTTCATGGAGACGTGGACGGCCGCCATCGGCACCCCCGCCACCTGTCCGAACATCAGCGCCTGGCGCCGCAAGGTGGTCGGCGACCTGACCGGCGTCTTCGACTTCGGGCACCCGGTGTACGGAGTCCCCGCGGGCCTGCCGTCGACCGCGAAGGTCATCGGCCAGTCGACCTGCGGCCCGCTGCCCAACCCGGCGCCGCAGGACAACGCGCTCCCGGCCCAGGAGCCCGGCACGCGGCCGGCGCGCGCCCTTCCGTACCAGGTGAACGGCAACCTGGACCGCTTCGAGTTCGGGGCGGCCGGCAAGATCCTGGCCTGGTTCTCGATGACCAACCAGGGGCCGCAGGCCAAGCAGGCCGCGCACTTCTCGATCCACCCGCACCAGTACCGGGACACGGCCGCCTGGCAGTACACGGTCGACCCGAACAGCACCTCGACGGACTACTTCAACATCGGCCTGGGCTCCGGCTCCGGAAAGTACGACATCTCGATGTACGGCCCGAACCGCTTCCTGCGGCGCTTCCTCGGCGACGCCACGAAGGCGGGCAAGAACCTGGAGGTGGCGGCCCGCTTCGCGGTGGAGCCGGGCACCGGCAAGACGGCGGTCTACTTCAAGATGACCAACTCGTCCGCCGCGCCGGTCACCTTCACGATCCGCTCCAACGCCTACCGCACGGACGGCCCGTGGACCTACACGGTCCCGGCGAACTCCTCGCGGGAGGACTACTTCAACGCGGTGGCGTACAGCAACGGCTGGTACGACTTCACGGTCCTGACCGACGCCGACGGCACCTGGTCGCGCCGCTACACGGGCCACATCGAGTCGGGCGCGGCCAGCACCTCCGGCTGACGGGCCTACATCACGTCCCCGTCGCGCCAGTCGAAGTCCAGCCGCCCGGCGGGGTCCGGAAGGGCCCCGCCGGGCGGCACCCACAGGTAGGTGCTGCCCTCCTCCTCGGGGAGCCGCTCGGGCCCCCGCGGCCCGAGCACCCCGATCGGGCCGCCCCACGCCGTCCACCCCCGGCCCTCGTACAACGCGGCTCCGGCCGCGGACGCCGAGAGCGCGCCGAGCACGTAGGCCCGCGCGATGACCCCCTCCAGCGCGGCCATCGCGACCCCGCCGATCCCCCGCCGCCGGTGGTCCGCCCGCACGGCCACGGCCTCGACGTACCCGACGCGCAGCGCCCGGCCCCGGTGCACGGCCCGCCGCTGCACCACGCTGCCGTGCCCGACCAGCTCCCCGCCCTCGCGGATCAGCGCGTGCATCCCCCCGAGCCCGTGCTCGAAGTCCTCGTCGCAGAACTCCCCCTCGAACGCGCCGTCGAGCAGGGCCCGGATCTCCTCCAGCGCGCCGGGGCCCAACTGCGAGGTGTGTGCGAGGTGTGTCCGTGTATCGGTCATGGAACCAGTGTCCCCCCGCCACTCATCGGCCTGCACGTGCCTGGCCGTCTCCCGGGCCGCCCCGGCACACTCGCCTCATGTCGCCTGATACCCAGCAATGGACCCCCACCCACGGCGAGCCGTACCGCCCCGTCGCCTACCGCCCGGAGCGGATGCCCGGGCGGGAATCCCTCGCCCGTGCCGCCGAGTTGCGGGCCCGGATGGACGAGCGGCGGACCGTGCGCCACTTCTCCGCCGACCCCGTGCCCGAGCAGGTCGTCCGGGACGCCGTCGCGTGCGCCGCGACCGCACCGTCCGGGGCGCACCAGCAGCCGTGGACGTTCGTCCTGGTCAAGGACCCGGCCGTGCGGCAGCAGATCCGGGCCGCCGCCGAGCAGGAGGAGCAGGTGTCCTACGACGGCCGGCTCGGCGACGAATGGCTCGCCGCGCTGCGTCCCATCGGCACGGACGCCGTGAAGACCCACCTCACGGACGCCCCGGCCCTGGTCGTGGTCTTCCAGCAGCGGCACTGGCTCGGCCCGGACGGTACGAAGCGCAAGCACTACTACGTCGACGAGTCGGTGGGCATCGCGGTGGGCATGCTGCTGTCCGCGCTCCACCTGTCCGGGCTCGCGGCCCTGATCCACACCCCGAGCCCGATGCGCTTCCTCTCCCACGTCCTGAACCGCCCGGCGAACGAGAAGGCCTTCGCGGTCATCCCGATCGGCTACCCCGCGGACGACTGCGAGGTCCCGGACCTGCTCCGCAAGTCCCTCGACCAGGTCATGGTCGAGGTCTAACCCCCGCCGCCGTCGGGCGCGGCGGGCTCCTCGGCCGCCCGTCCGCCGAGCGCCCCGGCCAGCCGCATCCCGATCCGCACCCGGTCCTCCGGCGAGCACGCCTCCATGGCGGCCCGCACCTGCCGCAGGATGAGCCAGTCCCGCACCACCTTGGCGACCCCGAGCACGGCCGCGGTCAGCAACGCCGCGGTCAGCATGCGCCGGCCCTCGGGTTCAGCGTCACCGGTACCAGCGCGCAGGGGCCCTTGCGTACGATGACCGCCGCGTCGCCGAAGGCCAGGCGGCCGCTGCCGGCCCGGGCACGGCCGTCCTGGCCGGCGGTGAGCCCGCTGCGGCGCAGCCGCCGGGCCAGGTCGTCCACCTCGACGGAGCAGCACCATTCGATGGACAGCTCCCGGTCACCGCGGCTGTAGGTGTTCGCCCAGCCGTGCGCCGAGCCCGTCGCGTTGACCAGCCGCGGCCGCCGGATCAGCCGGCTGAGCAGGCGGTCCCGGTCGGGGGCGGGCTCCCGCGACCCCACGTGCCACGTGGCCTCGGCCGGATGCATGCGGTCGCGGTTGTGCCACCAGATGTGCTCCTCGCAGGCGGGCTCGTCGAGGTAGGCGGCCCACTCCGGGTCGGGATGCACGAGCACGACCGAGGCGTTGCGCCGAAGGCTCCACAGCCGTACCCGGCCGCCCTCCCGTACCGCCCGCAGGCCCGGAAGCCCGTACCCCGTCCGGGACGAGTCGATGCGGGGCAGCAGGACGGACAGCACCTGCGCGCCCATCTCCGGGTGCACCCAGAACTCCGGGCCCTCGGGGTGCGGTACGGCCCGGACCAGTCCGAGGACTGCTCCGTCGAGCTGGTCGTGGCGCAGCCCGTTGGCGAGATTCACCAGCATCTCGGCCTCCAGGGCCCGCTGGTCCGCCCCTCGTGCATCGGGCACGGGCTGCAGGCGGCTGATGAGGCCATCGGCGGCCCACTCCATGCAGGTGTGGTGCGGGAGTCCCGTCGCTTCACGGCAGATGGTGGCGACGCGGTGGCGGTTGTCGGTTCGCTTGGACATACGTCTCCCCGGACTGCGCCCCGGCACGGCAGCGTTGAGGTATGCGTATCGCCCAATGGTGGAACCCGCCCCGTACGGGAACTCGTCAGAGCCCTGCGCTCCCCCGGGAAGCCGGGCCCGGGTGTTGGAGCGTGTCGCCGTACACGACAACTCACCTCAGGCTAGCAGGAGTCGAGCGCCCCGGGAACTGGAACCGCCCCCGCTCCGGACTTGGGGGTACCGGAGCGGGGGCGGGGCTTTGCGGGGCCGGGGAGGTCAGCCCATGTGGGGGTACGGGTAGTCCGTCGGCGCGACCAGGGTCTCCTTGATGGAGCGGGTCGAGGTCCAGCGCTGCAGGTTCGTCGCCGCGCCCGCCTTGTCGTTCGTACCCGAGGCACGGCCGCCGCCGAAGGGCTGCTGGCCGACCACGGCGCCGGTCGACTTGTCGTTGATGTAGAAGTTGCCCGCCGCGAAGCGGAGCTTCTCCATCGCGTCCGCGGCCGCGTAACGGTCCGCGGCGATGATCGAGCCGGTCAGGGCGTACGCCGAGACGGACTCCATCTGCGCGAGCATCGCGTCGAAGTCGGCGTCCTCGTAGACGTGCACGGCGAGGATCGGGCCGAAGTACTCGGTCGTGAAGACCTCGTTCTCGGGGTCGGTGCACGCGATGACGGTCGGACGGACGAAGTAGCCCTCCGAGTCGTCGTACGTGCCGCCCGCGACGATCTCGCAGGTCGGGTCGGCGATGGCGCGGTCGATCGCGGCCTTGTTCTTCAGATACGAGCGCTCGTCGATGACGGCGCCGATGAAGTTCGTCAGGTCGCGGACGTCACCCATGGCGATGCCGTCGACCTCGGCCGCGAAGGCCTCCTTGAAGCCGTCGTTCCAGATCGAGGCAGGGACGTAGGCGCGCGAGGACGCCGAGCACTTCTGGCCCTGGAACTCGAAGGAACCGCGGGTCAGGGCGGTCTTCAGGACGGCGCGGTCCGCGGACGGGTGCGCGACGACGAAGTCCTTGCCACCGGTCTCGCCGACCAGGCGCGGGTAGGACTTGTACTTCTCGATGTTGTTGCCGACGGTCTTCCACAGGTACTGGAAGGTCTTGGTCGAGCCCGTGAAGTGGATGCCGGCGAGCTCCGGGTGCTCCAGGGCCACCTCGGAGACGGCGATGCCGTCGCCCGTCACCAGGTTGATGACGCCCTTCGGCAGGCCGGCCTCCTCCAGCAGCTCCATCAGGAGCACGGCGGAGTGGGTCTGCGTCGGGGACGGCTTCCACACGACCACGTTGCCCATCAGCGCGGGGGCGGTCGGCAGGTTGCCCGCGATGGCCGTGAAGTTGAACGGGGTGATCGCGTACACGAAGCCCTCGAGCGGGCGGTGGTCGCTGCGGTTCCACACGCCGGCGGAGTTCGCGCCCGGCTGCTCGGCCAGGATCTGGCGGGCGAAGTGGACGTTGAAGCGCCAGAAGTCGACGAGCTCGCACGGGGTGTCGATCTCGGCCTGCTGCGCGGTCTTGGACTGGCCCAGCATGGTGGAGGCGGCCAGCTTCTCGCGCCACGGGCCGGACAGCAGCTCGGCGGCGCGCAGGATGATCGCGGCGCGGTCGTCGAAGGACATCGAGCGCCAGGCCGGGGCGGCGGCGAGGGCGGCGTCGATGGCCTCCTGCGCGTCGGCCTGGGTGGCGTTGGCGTAGGTGCCGAGGACCGACTTGTGGTCGTGCGGCTGCACCACGTCGAAGCGCTCGCCGGCGCCCATCCGCTTGACGCCGTTGATCGTCATCGGGAGGTCGATCGGGTTCTCGGACAGCTGCTTGAGCTGCACTTCGAGGCGTGCGCGCTCCGGGGTGCCGGGGGCGTACGAGTGGACCGGCTCGTTGACCGGAGCGGGGACCTGGGTCACAGCGTCCATGAGTAGATAACTCCTTGACCTAGTTCTTGGTGATCATCGAGCGGAGGAAGAAGAGCAGGTTGGCCGGCTTCTCCGCGAGGCGGCGCATGAAGTAGCCGTACCAGTCCGTCCCGTACGCGGTGTAGACGCGCATCCGGTGTCCTTCGGCGGCCAGGCGCAGGTGCTCCTCGCTGCGGATGCCGTACAGCATCTGGAACTCGTACTCGTCCAGCTTGCGCCCGGCGGTGCGCGCGAGCTCCTGGCCGATGGCGATCAGGCGCGGATCGTGCGACCCGATCATCGGGTAGCCGTCGCCCTCCATCAGGATCTTCAGGATGCGGACGTACGCCTTGTCGATCTCCGCCTTGTCCAGGTACGCGACCTCGGCGGGCTCCTTGTAGGCGCCCTTCACGATCCGGACGCGGCTGCCGGCGGCGGCCAGGCGGCGGGCGTCGGCCTCGGTGCGGAAGAGGTAGGCCTGGATCACGCAGCCGGTCTGCGGGAAGTCCCGGCGCAGCTCCTCGTGGATGGCGAACATCGAGTCGAGGGTGGTGTGGTCCTCGGCGTCCAGGGTGACGGTGGTGCCGATGGCCGCGGCGGCCTCGACGACCGGGCGGACGTTGGCGAGCGCCAGCTCGTGCCCGCCCTCAAGCGCCTGGCCGAACATCGACAGCTTGACCGACATCTCGACCGTCTCGCCGAGGCCCAGGACGCTCAGGCGGTCGATCAGCTCGAGGTAGGCGTCGCGGGCCGCGTGCGACTGCTCCACCGTGGTGATGTCCTCGCCGACGACGTCGAGGGTGACCTCCAGCCCGTTGCTCGTGAGCTCCTCGACGATCGGAATGACCTGGTCGACCGTCTCACCGGGGATGAACCGGTTCACCACGGGCTTGGTCACCGGGGCGGCAGAGACGATTCGGCGCATCTTGTCGCTGCGCGAGGCGGCGAGGATCGCGGGACCCAGCACGGGGCACCTCCAACGGGTGGCAGAAGCGGACATACGGCCATCACCGGTGCGGCGGCGACCACAAGGAAAACGCAAGTGAAACCACCGTGAAACCTAAGGATCTCCACGATCCTCTGCCATCGACAGCTGTCACGCATCCGTGTCCCGGATCTCATACATCTGTCTGAAGACCGGGTGGGGCAGTGGGAGAATGGCCGGGTGAAGGGCGATTACCAGGAACTGGTGGACGAGATCTCGGCGCTGCTCGGCGCCCCGGCGACGCTGGAGAACCGGGACTTCCGCCTCATCGCCTTCGGTGCCCACGACAGCGACGACGACCTCGCCATGGACCCGGTCCGGACCCGCTCGATCCTCACCCGGCAGTCCACGGCCGCCGTGCGCTCCTGGTTCGAGGCCTTCGGCATCACGCGCGCCACCGGGCCGGTACGGATCCCGGCGGCGCCGGACGCGGGGGTCTTCCGGGGGCGGCTCTGCCTGCCGGTGCGGTACCGCGGGATCGTGCAGGGTTACGTGTGGCTGCTGGACCAGGAGTCCGGCCCCGGCGCGGCGCACGGCGCGGGCCCCGGCTCGGGCCCCGGCCCCGCGGCTCTGGAGGCGGCGATGGAGGTGGCCGAGCGGATCGGGGTCCTGCTCGCGGAGGAGGCCAGGGCGGGCGCCGACCTCTCGCGGGAGTTCCGCGCGGTGCTCACCGCCGGGCGGGGCTGGCAGCGGGACATGGCGGTGGCCGCGCTGCGGGTGGCGCTGGGGCCGCGGGCCGACGGACTGCACGCGGCGGTCTGCGTGGCCCCGTGGACCGGGGAGGCTCCCTCGTCGGTACCGGGCGCGGCCGCGGTGTGCGTCGTACCGAAGCCGGGCGGCGGGTCCGGTGACGGGGAGGCCCCCGGCGAGCAGGCGCTGGCGGTGCTGGTGCGGCTGCGCTCGGCGGACGCGCTGGCTCCGGCGCTCGCGGCGGTGTCCCGGCTGCTGCCGCGGGCGGTGGGGGGCCCGGGCGCGGCCGCGGCCGGGGTCTCCGACCTGGTGCGGGCCCTGGCGGAACTGCCCGACGCCTGGCAGCAGGCCGTGGCCGCGGCGCGGGCGGGGGCGGCGCAGCCGCGGTTCGGCCCGGTCGCGCAGTGGTCGTTGATCGGCCCGTACCGGATGCTGGCGGCCGTCGCCGCGGACCCGGTGGACGACCCGGCGACGCGGACGCTGCTCGGGCCGGGCAACCGGGAACTCGCCCGCACCGCCGAGGTGTTCCTCGACTGCGCCGGCCAGGCGGGCCGCGCGGCGGCGGCCCTGGGCATCCACCGGCAGACCCTGTACTACCGCCTCTCGCGGGTGGAGCAGCTGACCGGGCTCGACCTCGACGAGGGCGAGGACCGGCTGCTGCTCCACATGGCCCTCAAGGCGGCCCGGCTGGCTTAGGCCGCGCCTCCCGACACGGGCTCGGAAGCGGACTCCGGAGCGGACTCGGAAACGGACTCGGAAGCGGGCCCGGCCACCGGGGCCTTCGCCATCGCCTCCACCGCCCGCCGCATCCCCTCGGTCAGTTCCGCGGGGGTCGCGGCCGACGCCGGGTCGAAGAGCCACTGGAGCATGAAGCCGTTGAGCAGCGCCTGGTAGAACGCGCCCGTCGTGCGCATGTCCTCCTCGCCCACCTGCTCCTCCGGCACCCCGGTGAACATCGCGACCATGCCCTTGCGGCCCTCCCCCTGGGAGGCGGCGAGCAGTTCGCGCAGTTCCGGCAGCCGCTCGCGGGTGAGCGCGACCTCCATGCTGGCCGCCCAGATCGGGCCCGACGCCTCGTGCCCGGCGTGCACCCCGTCCCACACCGAGCGGAACCGCTCAAGCGAGCCGCCCTCCCCCTCGATGCCGGCCGTGAACTTGTCGCCCCAGTCCTCGATGAGGGAGATGAACGCCTGCGTCAGCAGGGCGTCCTTGGAGCCGTAGTGGTACCCGATGGATGCCAGGTTCGCGCCCGAGGCCTTGACGATGTCCCGCGCGGTGGTCCGCACGAAACCCTTCTCGACCAGGCACTTCTTGGCGCCCTCCAGCAGATCTTCGCGATGTCCCATGGGCTCACCGTAGCAAGACACCCGTCCTAGACAGAAGTTCCATACGATTGTTCTAGACAAGCGTTTATGACGCTTGTACATTGCTCCTCATGACGAACTCCGCAGCACGTCTCGCCGGCCGCCGGGAATGGATCGCCTTCACCGTTCTCCTCCTGCCGCTGCTCCTGGTCTCGATGGACGTCTCCGTCCTCTACTTCGCCATCCCGGCCATCACCCGGGAGCTCGACCCGAGCGCCACCCAGCAGCTGTGGATCTTCGACAGCTACGCCTTCGCCCTCTCCGGCCTGCTGATCACGATGGGCTCCCTCGGGGACCGGATCGGCCGCCGCAAGCTGCTGCTGATCGGCGCCGCAGCCTTCGGGCTCGCCTCCGTCGGCGCCGGCTACGCCACCAGCGCCGAGATGCTGATCGCCTGCCGCGTACTGCTCGGCATCGGCGGCGCGACCCTGATGCCGTCCACGCTGGCCCTCGTACGGAACCTCTTCGCGGACGCCGGACAGCGCGGCAAGGCCATCGCCATCTGGTCCGGCGCCATGACCGGCGGCATCGCCCTCGGATCGGTCATGAGCGGTGTGATGCTGAACCGCTTCCGGTGGGGCTCCGTCTTCCTCATCAACGTCCCCGCGATGCTGCTCCTGCTGGTTCTGGTCCCGGTGCTCGTACCGGAGTTCAAGGACCCGGCGCCCGGCCGCTTCGACCTGGTGAGCGTCCCGCTGTCGATGGCCGCCGTCCTGCCGGTCGTCTACGGCCTCAAGGAGATCGCCGCCGAGGGCTTCACCCCGCTCCACGCGGCCTGCGTCGCCGTCGGCCTGGCCTTCGGGTACGCCTTCCTGCGCCGTCAGCGCACCCGTGACGACGCGATGATCAGCCGGGCACTGTTCCAGGGCCGCGGCTTCGGCGCCGGGATCGCCCTGAACACGATCTCCGCCTTCGCCATGATGGGCTCGGCCTACTTCACCACCCAGTACCTCCAGTCGGTGCTCGGCATGGGCACCCTGGAAGCCGCCCTGTGGAGCCTCGCCCCGTCGGTCGTCATCGGCGCCGCCGCCCCCGTCTCCGCCGCCCTGGCCCAGAAGGTCGACCGGGCGTACGTCATCGCCGGCGGGTTCTGCCTCGCCGCGGCCGGGTTCGCGCTGATCGGCCTGGTCGGCGCCGACTCCCTGTGGCTGCTGCTCGCCGGCGCCGGGGTGCTGGCCTCGGGCATCGTGACCGTGATGTCCCTGGTCTCCGACATGGCGCTGGGAGCGGCCCCCGCCGAGAAGGCCGGTTCGGCCGCCTCCCTGCTGGAGACGGGCCAGGAGTTCGGCGGGGCCCTGGGCATGGCGGTCCTGGGCAGCCTCGGCACCGCGGTCTACCGGAGCGACCTGTCCGGTCAGGAGCCCGCCGTGCGCGAAACCCTCGGCGGAGCGGTCGCCACCGCCCAGCAGATCGGCGGCGAGGCGGGCGGGCAGGTGCTGACCCTGGCCCGCGAGGCCTTCGTGCACGGCATGCAGTACGCCGCCTGGGGCGGTACGGCCCTCCTGCTCGGGGCGGCGGTGCTCGCCGTGGCCCTGCTCCGAGGGGCCCCCGCCCCGGCCGGCGCCCCGGCGCAGCGGGTCGAGGACGCCGAAGCCCTCGCGGGCTGATCGGCGTACAAGAAAGGGCCCGGGGTCGTCCCCGGGCCCTTCTTGACGTGACGGCGACCGTCAGCCGAGGCTGACCGTGCGCGCCGAGACGGCGCCGATCTCGGCGGAGATGTCCGCGAGGACGTTCACCGGAACCTCGGCGTCGACCGTGAGGACGACGAGCGCCTCGCCGCCCTCCTCGGCGCGGGCGACCTGCATGCCCGCGATGTTCAGGCCGGCCTCGCCGAGGATGCGGCCGACGGTGCCGACCACGCCCGGGCGGTCGGTGTAGCGCAGCACGACCATGAAGTCGGCGAGCGCCAGGTCCACGTCGTACTCGCCGACGCCGACGATCTTCTGCAGGTGCTTCGGGCCCGCGAGCGTGCCGGAGACCGAGACCTCCGAGCCGTCCGACAGGGTGCCGCGGACGGTCACCACGTTGCGGTGGTCCGGGGACTCCGAGCTGGTCGTCAGGCGCACCTCGACACCGCGCTCCTGGGCGAACAGCGGGGCGTTGACGTAGGAGACCGTCTCGTCGACGACGTCCTCGAAGACACCCTTGAGCGCGGAGAGTTCGAGCACCTTCACGTCGTGCTGGGTGATCTCGCCGCAGACCTCGACGTCGAGGCGGACCGCGACCTCGCCCGCCAGCGCGGTGAAGATGCGGCCGAGCTTCTCGGCGAGCGGCAGGCCGGGACGGACGTCCTCGGCGATGACGCCGCCCTGGACGTTGACCGCGTCCGGCACGAGCTCACCGGCGAGCGCGAGGCGCACCGACCTGGCGACCGAGACACCGGCCTTCTCCTGGGCCTCGTCCGTGGACGCGCCGAGGTGCGGGGTGCAGACGACCTGGTCGAGCTCGAAGAGCGGGGAGTCCGTGCAGGGCTCCTTCGCGTACACGTCGAGGCCGGCGCCGGCGACGCGGCCCTCCTTGATGGCCGAGTACAGCGCGGCCTCGTCCACGATCCCGCCGCGGGCGGCGTTGACGATGCGGACGGACGGCTTCACCTTGTGCAGGGCCTCGTCCCCGATGAGACCGAGGGTCTCGGGGGTCTTGGGCAGGTGCACGGTGATGAAGTCGGCGACCTCGAGGAGTTCGTCCAGCGTCAGCATCTTGACGCCCATCTGGGCGGCGCGCGCGGGCTGTACGTACGGGTCGTAGGCGACGACCTTCATGCCGAAGGCCGACATGCGCTGCGCGACCAGGACGCCGATGCGGCCGAGGCCGACGACGCCGAGGGTCTTCTCGCTGAGCTCGACGCCCGTGTACTTGTTCCGCTTCCACTCGCCGTTCTTCAGGGCGGTGTTGGCCTGCGGGATGTTGCGGGCCGTGGCGACGAGCAGGCCGCAGGCCAGCTCGGCGGCGGTCACGATGTTGGAGGTCGGGGCGTTGACGACCATCACGCCGGCCTTGGTGGCGGCGGACACGTCGACGTTGTCCAGACCGACGCCGGCGCGCGCGACGACCTTCAGCTTCTTGGCGGCGGCGATGGCCTCGGCGTCGACCTTGGTGGCGGAGCGGACCAGGATCGCGTCGACGTCGACGATCGCGGGCAGCAGCTCCGCGCGGTCGGCTCCGTTGACGTGCCGGATCTCGAAGTCCGGACCGAGCGCGTCCACCGTGGCGGGCGACAGCTCTTCGGCGATGAGTACGACAGGTTTCGAGCTCACGTGGGTCATCCTCACAAGTCCAGTGCGGACGGCCGTCCCGACGGCCGCAGGCGGTGGAGGGGGTAGCCGCGTGGAAGACGCACGACACTGTGGGCCTGACGCGTTGTGTTGTGCAGTGTAGTGGCGGATCCCGAGCGGAATTCCGCCTGTACGGAAGGATCACCCTTCCGTGGTTGGCCGGGGTGGACAAGCCGCGCCATCGGAGGTCCATATTCCGATACGGCGCGGGGGCCGGGACGCTGTGTCCCGGCCCCCGCCGCGTGAGAGATCAGCTCTCGTCGTTGTCGACCCAGCTCATGAGCTTGCGCAGCTTCTTGCCGGTCGTCTCGAGGAGGTGCGCCTCGTCGGCCTTCTTGTACTCGTTGTACTTCGGCAGGCCGGCCTTGTACTCGGCCATCCAGGTGTTGGCGAACTCGCCGCTCTGGATCTCGGCCAGGACCTGCTTCATCTCGGCCTTGGTGGCGTCCGTGATGATGCGGGGGCCGGTGATGTAGTCGCCCCACTCGGCGGTCTCGGAGACCGACCAGCGCATCTTCTCCAGGCCGCCCTCGTACATGAGGTCCACGATGAGCTTCAGCTCGTGCAGGCACTCGAAGTACGCGATCTCCGGCTGGTAGCCGGCCTCGGTCAGGGTCTCGAAACCGGCCTTGACCAGCGCGGAGGCGCCACCGCAGAGAACGGCCTGCTCACCGAACAGGTCGGTCTCGGTCTCCTCGGTGAAGGTGGTCTTGATGACGCCGGCGCGGGTGCCGCCGATGCCGGCCGCGTACGAGAGCGCCAGCGCGAAGGCGCTGCCGGTGAAGTCCTGCTCGACGGCGGCGATGCAGGGCACGCCGCGGCCTTCCTCGTACTGGCGGCGGACCAGGTGGCCCGGGCCCTTGGGGGCGACGAGGGCGACGTCCACGTTGGCCGGGGGCTTGATGAAGCCGTAGCGGACGTTGAAGCCGTGGCCGAAGAAGAGCGCGTCGCCCTCCTCGAGGTGCTCCTTGATGGACTCCTCGTAGATCTCGGCCTGCAGCGGGTCCGGCGTCAGGATCATGATGACGTTCGCCCAGGCCGCGGCCTCGGACACGGAGACGACCTTGAGACCCTGCTCCTCGGCCTTGGCCTTGGACTTCGAGCCCTCCTTCAGACCGACGACGACGTCGACGCCGGAGTCACGGAGCGACAGCGCGTGGGCGTGGCCCTGGCTGCCGTAACCGATGACCGCGACCTTGCGGCCCTGGATGATGGACAGGTCGGCGTCGTTCTCGTAGAACAGCTCGGCCACTGGGATATCTCCTTGGTGCGCTGGTGTTGCTCCCACCGTACGGCGGGGAACGGAATAAGAGGTTCTTGGTCTCGCTATACGAGCGGACCGGCTTCGATCAGGCGCCCGGATCAGGCACTTCGATCAGGCGCTGCGGTCGAGCGCGCGCAGGCTGCGGTCCGTGATGGACCGGCCGCCGCGCCCTATGGCGATCGTGCCGGACTGCACGAGTTCCTTGATGCCGAAGGGCTCCAGCATCTTCAGCATCGCGCCGAGCTTGTCGGCGCCGCCGGTGGCCTCGATGGTGACGGCCTCCGGGGAGACGTCGACGGTCTTGGCGCGGAACAGCTGGACGATCTCGACGATCTGCGAGCGGGTCTCGTTGTCGGCGCGGACCTTCACCAGAACGAGTTCACGCTCGATGGCGTTGTGCTGCTCCAGCTCGACGATCTTGAGCACGTTGACCAGCTTGTTGAGCTGCTTGGTCACCTGCTCCAGCGGGAGGTCCTCGACGTTCACGACGATGGTGATGCGCGAGATGTCGGGGTGCTCGGTCACACCGACCGCGAGGGAGTCGATGTTGAACCCGCGGCGGGAGAACAGCGCGGCGATCCGGGCGAGGATGCCGGGCGTGTTCTCGACCAGGACGGAGAGCGTGTGCTTGGACATGTGAGGCGTTCTCTCTCTCGGCTCTCTCGGCTCAGTCGTCTTCGTTGTCGCCGAAGTCGGGACGGACGCCCCGGGCTGCCATGACCTCGTCGTTGGAGGTGCCGGCGGCGACCATCGGCCACACCATGGCGTCCTCGTGGACGATGAAGTCGATGACCACCGTACGGTCGTTGATCGCGTTGGCCTCGGCGATGACCTTGTCCAGGTCGGCCGGGTCCTCGCAGCGCAGTGCCACGCAGCCCATGGCCTCGGACAGCTTGACGAAGTCCGGGACGCGGGTGCCCTTGCGGGGGGCGATGGACTCGCCGAGCTGGGAGCCGACGGTGCCGTGGCCCGTCTCGTCGGCGTGCAGCACGGTGTTGGAGTACCGCTGGTTGTAGAACAGGGTCTGCCACTGGCGGACCATGCCCAGCGCACCGTTGTTGATGATCGCGACCTTGATCGGGATGTTGTTCAGCGCGCAGGTGACCAGTTCCTGATTGGTCATCTGGAAGCAGCCGTCGCCGTCGATCGCCCAGACCGTGCGCTCGGGCATGCCGACCTTGGCGCCCATCGCGGCGGGGACCGCGTAGCCCATCGTTCCGGCGCCGCCGGAGTTGAGCCAGGTGCGCGGCTCCTCGTACTTGACGAAGTGCGAGGCCCACATCTGGTGCTGGCCGACGCCGGCCGCATAGATGGTGCCCTTCGGCGCGAGCGCGCCGATCCGCTCGATGACCTGCTGGGGCGACAGCATGCCGTCCTCGGGCAGGTCGTAGCCCAGCGGGTACGTGTCGCGCCAGCGGCTGAGGTCCTTCCACCAGGCGGTGTAGTCCCCGGCGTTGCCCTCGGTGTGCTCCGCCTGGACGGCCTGGATCAGGTCGGCGATGACCTCGCGGGCGTCACCGACGATCGGGACGTCGACCGTGCGGTTCTTGCCGATCTCGGCCGGGTCGATGTCCGCGTGGATGATCTTGGCGAAGGGAGCGAAGCTGTCCAGCTTGCCCGTGACGCGGTCGTCGAAGCGGGTGCCGAGCGCGATCAGCAGGTCCGACTTCTGCAGCGCGGTGACCGCGGTGACCGCGCCGTGCATGCCCGGCATGCCGACGTGCAGCGGGTGGCTGTCGGGGAAGGAGCCCAGCGCCATCAGCGTGGTGGTGACCGGGACGCCCGTCAGCTCGGCCAGGACCTTCAGCTCGGCGGTCGCGCCGGACTTCATGATGCCGCCGCCGACGTACAGGACCGGGCGCTTGGCCTGGCAGATGAGCTTGGCGGCCTCGCGGATCTGCTTGGCGTGCGGCTTGGTGACCGGCCGGTAGCCGGGGAGGTCCATCGTGGGCGGCCACGAGAAGGTGGTCTTCGCCTGGAGGGCGTCCTTGGCGATGTCGACCAGGACCGGGCCGGGGCGGCCGGTCGAGGCGATGTGGAAGGCCTGGGCGATCGTCCGCGGGATGTCCTCGGCCCTGGTCACCAGGAAGTTGTGCTTGGTGATCGGCATCGTGATGCCGACGATGTCCGCCTCCTGGAAGGCGTCGGTACCGATCGCCTTGGAGGAGACCTGGCCGGTGATCGCGACGAGCGGGACGGAGTCCATGTGCGCGTCGGCGATCGGGGTGACCAGGTTGGTGGCGCCCGGGCCGGAGGTCGCCATACAGACGCCGACCTTGCCCGTGGCCTGCGCGTAGCCGGTGGCGGCGTGGCCGGCCCCCTGCTCGTGGCGGACCAGGATGTGACGGACCTTCGTGGAGTCCATCATCGGGTCGTACGCGGGGAGGATGGCGCCGCCCGGGATGCCGAAGACGGTGTCGCACCCCACCTCTTCGAGAGAGCGGATGAGGGACTGCGCACCCGTGACGTGCTCAATGGCGGCGGACTGCTGTCCGCCGTTACGGGCCCGCGGCTGCGGATGGTGGGCCCCGGTGGCCTGCTCGGTCATCGGCATTCTCTTCTCGAAGCTGAGGGTTTTACGAGGAGGGTTTTACGAGATTCGACGTTGCCAGTGCAACAAAAAACCCCTCGTGCCGGGAGGCAAGCGAGGGGAGCGCGTCGGGTGTGTTGAGCGGGGACATGCTGGCCCCAGCTTCAGCCGACGCGCTTTCCAAGTACGAGAATTCGGGTGCGCATGGCACTGACCCTCCCTCTGGCGGGAGGTGGATGTCAAGTGGGTGGGACGGGCGTCTCATTATGTGAGCCTCTGTGGATGACCATGGAGCCCCCGGCGGAACCACCGGCCAAGGCGGGTTGCACCGCTCCGCCCGGTACTGGGAACGTACCGCGCACCAGCGCCCGCCGCAGCCTGTACTCGTCGAGGGGGCCGGAAAACGCCATCCCCTGGCCGTGGGTGCAGCCCATGGCCCGCAGGGCCAGGACCTGCTCGGGCAGGTCCACCCCGTCGGCCACCGACTGCATGCCGAGGTCGTTTGCGATCCGCAACAGGCCTGCGGTGATCTTGTGCAGGCGGGCCGATTCGACCACACCTTCGACCAGACCCCGGTCCAGCTTGAGCACGTCCACCGGCAGCCGGCGCAGGGCGCTGATGGCCGCGTAGCCGCTGCCGAAGCCGTCCAGGGCGATCCCGATGCCGCTCCGGTGCAGGGCCGTGAGCCGGCGCTCCAGGTCGTCGAAGGGCACTCTGGGGTCGGACACGGCGAGCTCCAGGACCAGCGCTCCGGAGGGCAGCCCGTGCCGGGTCAGCAGGGCCTCCACGGAGCCCAGCGGGACCGCGCGGTCGAGCAGCCGCTGGGCCGTCATCCGCACGGCCACCGGTACGTCGTGCCCGGCCCGGTGCCGCTCGGCGGCCTGCTCCACGGCCTCCTCCAGCAGCCATCGCCCCAGCTCGGCGGCGCGTGAGGCGTCCGGCCCGGCCGAGTGCGCGCCTTCGCCGCACTCGGCGACCCGGAGGAATTCGGCCGGGGTGAACAAGATCCCCTGGGCGGACCGCCAGCGGGCCTGCGCGGCCACGGCCGACACCTCGCCGGTGGCCATCGAGACCACGGGCTGGTGCAGCAGGGCGAACTCTCCCTCGTGCAGTGCGGTGCGCAGCCGCCCCGCCAGCTCGGCCTTGCGCACGACCTCGGCCTGCATCTGGGGCGCGTACATCTCGACCCGGTCCTTGCCGGCCGCCTTGGCCCGGTACATCGCGAGATCCGCGTTGCGCATCAGGTCCGAAGGGGTGATGCCGGGATCGGCGAAGGCCGCGCCGATGCTGGCGGCGACCCGGACCTCGCTGCCGGCGATCCGGTACGGCTGGGAGAGCGTGGTGCGCAGCCGGTCGGCGATCTCGCGCACCAGGTACTCGCGGGCACTGCGGTCCCGGCTGCCGTCGCCCATGATCAGCGCGGCGAACTCGTCCCCGCCGAGTCGGGCCGCGGTGTCCCCGGCGCGGACCGAGTCCTGGAGCCTGCGCGCGGCCTCGATGAGGAGCTCGTCGCCCGCTTGGTGGCCGATCGTGTCGTTGACGGCTTTGAAGCCGTCGAGGTCAATGAAGAGCACGGCGGTGCTGTGGTCGCCCGCGCGCCGGCCCGCCAGCGCCTGGCGGACCCGGCGGGTGAACAGCGCCCGGTTGGGCAGGTCGGTCAGCGGATCGTGCTCGGCGCTGTGCTGGAGCTGGGCCTGGAGCCGGACGCGCTCGGTGACGTCCCGGCTGTTGAGGATCAGGCCGCCCTGGTGGCGGTTGACGGTGGACTCGACATTGAGCCATTCGCCGCCGCCGGACTTGAACCGGCACTCGATGCGGGTGGTGGGCTCCTCGGTCGGCGGGGCGGCGAGGAAGCGGCGTACCTCGTGGACGACCCGGCCGAGGTCGTCGGGATGGATGAGGGTGGCCAGCTCGGTGCCGACCAGCTCCTCCGCCTCGCGGCCGTAGACCCCGGCCGCGGCGGGGCTCACGTACCGCAGCGTCCCGGTGGGCGCGGCGATCATGATGACGTCGCTGGAGCCCTGGACCAGGGAGCGGAAGTGGTTCTCCTTCTGGGCCAGCTCCTGGGTCAGGGCGATGTTGTCGAGGAGCATGATGCCCTGCCGGATGACCAGGGCGAGGACGACGGTGCAGCCGGTGACGACCACCACCTTGTCGACGCTGCGGCTCTCGATCACGTTGTACAGGATGCCGAGGGTGCAGACGGCCGCGGCGAGGTACGGGGTGAGCGCGGGCAGCGACCGCGCGATCGGGCGGCTGACCGGGCGCAGGCCGCGGACCGGATCGGCGAACTCCGGTGGGGAGCCGATCCGGCGGGCGCCCCAGGGCGCGTAGGCGAGCAGCAGGGACCCGGCGAACCAGCCGGCGTCGAGGAGCTGGCCGGAGCGGTAGCTCTCCTTCAGCAGCGGCGAGGTGAAGATGGCGTCGCAGAGCACGGTCAGCGCGAGCGCGGCGATGGCCGTGTTGACGGCGGACCGGTTGGTCGCCGACCTCTTGAAGTGGAGGACCAGGACCATGGAGACGAGCGCGATGTCTAACAGCGGGTAGGCCAGTTCGAGCGCGGCCCCCGGGACGCTGCCGGCGCTGTGCGATCTGGCGGCCTTGGCGAGCGCCAGGCTCCACGAGAGGGTGAGCAGGGATCCCGCGATCAGCCACGAGTCGAGGGCGAGGCAGACCCAGCCCGCCCGGGTGACGGGGCGCTTGGCGAGGACCAGGAGGCCCACGATCGCGGGCGGGGCGAAGCAGAGGAAGAAGAACTGGGCCGGAGACGGGTTCGGCATCTCCTTGTGGATCACGACCTCGTACCACCCCCAGACCGCGTTTCCGCAGGCGGACATCAGCGAGGAGAGGGCGAAGAGCAACCAGGCGAGCCGGTCGCGGTTCGCGTGGGTGCGCGCGTACCGGTAGCAGGATGCGGCAGCGAGGAGGGCCGCCGCGCTGAGGCCGAAGTCACCCATGATGTCGGCGATCTCACTGCCGCCCCAGCCGGTTCCCGCACCGATCGCGTATCCGCCCCACACCACGGCCAGGAGTGCCTGCACGGCGCCTCCCCGGCCTCCGCCAGGGGCGGGCGCCCGGGTCAGGAGCGCCGCCCCCGGGGCGCTCACCGGTCCCCCTCGCTGGCTGGTTTCGGCGCACCCCAGTCCCGGCAGCGTCGCCTCCGGCGGCTTTGCCGCGTCGGATCCTTCGTCCATTGGCCGTGCATCGCCCGTCGCCCCCCAAAGTGTCCGATCACTCCCCAGCGCCAGACGTTCGTGGCGCAGCCCCTTGTACCGGACGATACACCACTTTCGTCACTCAGGGACATAGATTCTCTACGCTCCGTCACCAAGCGGGGAGTTGCGTGCACCGAGAGCATCCGATCGACTGCGGAGCGTGGGCATCGGGCGTCACTCGGTGATCAATACCGTGTTCTCCACGGGCTCTCCGGCGGCGAAGCGATTCAGCTGGCGCGCCACGAGGCGCTTCGCCCGCGGCTCGAACGCCGAGCTGCTGCCGCCGACATGGGGCGTGATCAGGACATGGGGTGCGTGCCACAGCGGATGGCCGGAAGGCAGCGGTTCCGGATCGGTGACGTCCAGTGCGGCGCGCAGCCGCCCCGACTCCAGTTCCGCGAGGAGGGACTTGGTGTCGACGACGGGCCCGCGGGCCACGTTGACCAGCAGCGCGCCGTCCTTCATGCGGCCGAGGAACTCGGCGCCCGCCAGGCCCCGGGTCTGCTCGGTCAGCGGCGTGGAGAGGATCACCACGTCGGCCTGCGGCAGGAGTTGGGGCAATTCGGCCAGGGCGTGCACCGGCCCGCGCCCGCTGCTGCGCGCCGAGCGTGCGACCCGCTCGATCCGCCCGCACTCGAACGGCGCCAGCCGGTCCTCGATGGCCGCGCCGATGGATCCGTAGCCGACGATCAGGACGGACTTGTCGGCCAGCGCCTCGTAGAAGCCCCCGCGCCACTCCTCGCGGTCCTGGCCGCGGACCATGCCGGGGATGCCCCGCAGCGAGGCGAGGACGAGGGTCAGCGCCAGCTCGGCGGTGCTCGCCTCGTGGACGCCCCGTGCGTTGCACAGCCGTACACCGGGGCTCAAGGAGGCGAGCCCGCCGAGGACGTGGTCGATGCCGGCGGTCAGCGTCTGCACGACCCGCAGCCGCGGCATGGCCGCCAGCGGGCGCAGGGTGACCTCGGAGGACTTCATGTACGGGGTGACGTAGAAGACGCAGTCCGCGGGATCGGCCGGGAAGTCCTCCTCGCCGTCCCAGTGTCGGTAGCGGAAGGAGTCGGGAAGGCCCTCGAACTCCTCGGAGGGGAAGGGGAGCCAGACGTCCCCGGTCATAGCGGTCATGATCCCGAGGCTATGCCAAGGCATTCGGATCAAGCCGTTAGTTTGTTTGCCGGACCGGGAGAGGGCGGGGGGACGTACGGGTGGAGCGCAGGTCGATCGGGGCGGCAGCGCTGACGGTGGGCGCCGTCGGACTCGGGTGCATGCCGATGAGCTGGGCCTACGGGCCTTCGCGCCGGCAGCGCGAGGACGCGGGGGCCCAGTCGCTGGCCGCGGTGCACACGGCGCTGGACCTGGGGGCCAGTCTGCTGGACACCGCCGACCTGTACGGGCCCTACACCAACGAGCTGCTGCTCGGGCGGGTGCTGCGGGAGCGCCGCGCCGAGGCGTTCGTCTCGGCCAAGGTGGGGCTGCGGGCGGGCGAGCAGCACGTGGTGGCCGATGGGCGGCCGGGCTATCTGCGGCGGGCCTGTGACGCCTCGCTGCGGCGGCTGCGGACGGACGTCATAGACCTGTACCAGCTGCACCGGGTGGATCCGGACGTCCCGGTGGAGGAGACCTGGGGCGCGATGGCGGAGCTGGTGGGTGCGGGGAAGGTACGGGCCCTCGGGTTCTGCGCGCTGGGCGCCGCGGCCGGGCCGGGGGCGGGGCGGCGCGGGGACCGGGCGTACGGTGCGACGCTGCGGCACCTGGAGCGGGCGCAGCAGGTGTTCCCGGTGAGCGCGGTGCAGGCGGAGCTGTCGGTGTGGTCGCCGGAGGCGGCGTGGCAGCTGCTGCCGTGGTGCGCGGCGCGCGGGGTCGGGTTCCTCGCGGCGATGCCGCTGGGCAGCGGGTTCCTGACCGGGACGCTCACCCCGGGCGAGGGCTTCGAGTCGCAGGACGTACGGGCCCGGCATCCGCGGTTCACGGCGTACGCCATGGCGGCGAACCAGGTGCTGGTGGCGGGGCTGCGGGAGGTGGCGCGGCGGCACGGGCCCGAGGTCACGGCGGCGCAGGTGGCGCTGGCGTGGGTGCTGGCGCAGGGGCCGCAGGTGGTGCCGGTGCCGGGGGCCGAGCGGGCGTGCTGGGCGGCGGAGAACGCGCGCGCGGCGCAGGTGCGGCTGACGGCCGCCGACCTGGCGGATCTGGCGGCGCTCCCGCCCGCGGTGGGGGCCTGGGACTGATCTCCACAACCACTCGATCGGGTGTACGAGCGGTGGAACTTCGGGACCGGTCCGGGCTGTTGAGTCAGATGTAAGGGCAGGATCGGTGGACCGGAGGGGAGCAGGACCATGCGATACGGACGCGATCACGGACCGTCGGCAGGGGGCGCGGGAGCGGCGGCGGTAAGGGCAGGGGCAGCGGCAGGGCCGGGGCGCGCGGGGACCCGCGCCCGGCCCCGGGCGGTGGCGGCGGCGCTGGCACTGGCCGGGTGCGGGGCCCTGCTGGCGGGCGGCTGCTCGCCGGCGGGCGGGCCAGGGGGGCGGGCCGGCGGCTCGCCACCGGGCACGGCCGCGACGGCGTCGGCCCCGGGCGCCTCGGGGGGGCCATCGGCGTCCCCGCGGGCTTCGGGGCCGCCGGCCAAGGGTGCGGTGACGGTGACCGGCGAGGTCGCCAAGGGCCTGGAGTCGCCGTGGGGGGTGGCTCCTCTGCCCGACGGGAATCTCCTGGTCGCCTCCCGGGACAAGGGCACCATCAGCCGGGTGGAAGTGGCCACGGGCGCGGTGACGCCGATCGGGAAGGTGCCCGGGGTGGCCCCGGGCGGCGAGGGAGGCCTGCTGGGACTGGCCCTCTCGCCCTCCTTCGCCTCGGACCGCATGGTATACGCCTACTTCACGACCGAGTCCGACAATCGGATCGCCCGGCTGCGTTATGACGAGCAGAGACCGGCCGGGCAGCAACTGGGCGCACCCGACACGGTGTTCCGGGGCATCCCCAAGGGCCTGATCCACAATGGCGGGCGGATCGCCTTCGGCCCGGACAAGATGCTGTATGCCGGGACGGGCGAGACCGGGGAGACCGGCCTCGCGCAGGACAAGAAGTCGCTGGGCGGCAAGATCCTGCGGATGACCCCGGACGGGGAGCCGGTGCACGGCAATCCCGAGGCCGATTCCGTCGTCTATTCGTACGGGCACCGCAATGTCCAGGGCCTGGCCTGGGACAAGGACAAGCGGCTGTGGGCGGCGGAGTTCGGCCAGAACACCTGGGACGAGCTGAATCTGATCGAGCCCGGCGGCAATTACGGCTGGCCGGAGGCGGAGGGCAAGGCCGGCAAGCCCGGCCTGCGTGACCCGGTGGCGGTGTGGAAGACCGACGAGGCTTCGCCGAGCGGGATCGCCTGGGCGGAGGGGTCGATCTGGATGGCCGGACTGAAGGGCAACCGGCTGTGGCGGGTCCCGCTGGCCGGGACGGGCCTGGTGGCGGACCCGGAGGCCTTCCTGGAAGGTGAGTACGGACGGCTGCGCACGGTGGTGGCCCTGGGTGGCGACAGATTGCTGCTGGTCACGAGCGAGACGGACGGGCGCGGATCGCCGCAGGCGGGCGACGACAGGATTCTGACACTGACAGTGCGGTAACCGGCATGGTCCCGGCGAGGGGCGAAAGGTGCGGTGTACACGGTGTTCAACATGATCGAGCAACTGTTCAGCCCCGGGCGCAAGCACACGGACGACGAGAAGAAGAGGCTGGAGCTGTCCCGGGTCGACACCAATGACGGCGACCCGGGACGGGGCCCGATAGACCTGGACTCCGGCAAGGTGCTCATACGCCGGGCCGACCCGGAGGAGCCTTCGCCCTGATCGGGCCGGAGGTCACCGGGCGGCCGGTGTCACGGGGGTGAAGAGCCTCAACCGGTGGGCGAGGGCGGCCGCCTCGCCGCGGCCGGAGACGCCCAGCTTCGCCAGGATGTTCGAGACGTGCACGCTGGCCGTCTTCGGGGAGATGAAGAGCGCCTCGGCGATCTGGCGGTTGGTGTGCCCCGCCGCGACCAGTCGCAGCACGTCCTTCTCCCGGCTGGTCAGGCCCAGGGACTCGGCCGGATCGGTGTCCGGCGCCGGGAGGGCCCGGGGGGTGTCCACGACGGTGAGCGGAAGCCTGGCGCGCTGCGCGAGCAGGGCCAGGTCCTCGCGGAGCCGGCGGGCCCCGAGCCGCTCGGCGGTGGCGTAGGCGTCGCGGAGCAGCTGCGCCGCGGGGTCCCGTTCACCGCACACCAGAAGGGCCTCTGCGAGCCGGTGGCGGGCCCGGGCCAGCAGGTACGGGCGCTCCAGCGGGCGGATGCCCGACTCCACGGCCGCCCAGTCGGCGGCGGTGTCCCGGGCTTCGGCGCGCAGCAGCTCGGCCCGGAGGTACTCGGCGTGGGCCGCCCACACCGGTGCCGGGGTGGCGAGGCCCCGGGCGGCGGCGCGCAGTACGGCCAGGGCCTCGTCCCGGCCGGCGTCGGCCACCGGGAGGCCGCGGGCGTCGGCCTCGGCGGAGGCGGAAGCGAGGAGCAGGGGCCAGGCGTAGCGGTGGTGGCCGAGCGGGAAGCCGTAGTCGACGGCCGCGGCCGTCTCGGTGCGGACGTCGGCCATGCGGCCCTCCCCCGCGGCCACGCCGATGGTGAGGCGGTAGAGCGGCAGCCGGTGCTGGGGCTGGGCGTCGTGGGTGCCGAAGTAGGTGTGTGCCGTGGCGAGCCTGGCGGCCGCTTCGGTCAACTCGCCGCGCGCCAGGGCCAGATAGGCCAGCCGGGCGGAGGCCGAGGCGCGCGGTGCGGCGCTGGAGCCGACGTGCAGGGTGCGCCGGGCCTCCTCGGCGGCCTCTTCCCAGCGTCCGAGGCTGTACAGGCTCTCCGCCATGTTTCCCCGGACCCAGGCCTCGGTGTCCAGCAACTGCGATTTGTGAACGAGTTCGGCTCCCTGGAGGGCCAGTTCCACGGCCTCACGGGAGCGTCCCAGCCCTTCCAGCTGAGAGGTGAGATTGATATGTGCACGTCCCGCCAGCATGACGAGCCCGAGTTCGGTGGCCCGCTCCTTGACCTCGTGCATCTCGGCGAGGCCGCCCTCGGGGTCGCCGGCGTCGGTGAGCAGGCTGCCGATCGTGATCCGGGCGTTGAGTTCGGTGTCCTCGGCGCCGACCATCCGCGCGTACTCCACGGCGCGTTCGGCGGCCGCGAGGTTCTCGGGGCCCGGGTTGTGGAGCATGCCCCAGCTCGCGGCCCGGACCAGGACGTCGGCGTGCACCTGGGACGGGGGCAGCCCCCGGACGAGCTCCTGCGCCTTGGCCAGCTCGTCCCAGCCGTCGCCGCGGGCCAGGCCTGCGACCAGCCGGGAGCGCTCGGTCCAGAACCAGGCGGCGCGCAGCGGGTCCCGGCCGTCGTCCAGCAGCCGCAGGGCGGTCTTGGTGAACTTCAGGGCGCGTTCGCGCTCGCCGCCGAAGCGGGCCGCGACGGTCGCCTCCGCCAGCAGGTCGAGCCGTTGGAGCGGGGTGGTCGCGGGATCGCAGCCGCAGGGCGGGTAGACCTCGGTGTAGTCCGCCGGGCGCAGTTGCTCGCGCACCTCCTGCGGGGCGCTCTCCCACAGCTCCATGGCCCGTTCCAGCAGCCGCAACTGCTCGGAGTAGGCGTGGCGGCGGCGGGCGGCCACCGAGGCGGCGAGCACGGCGGGCAGCGCCTTGGCGGTGTCGTTGGCCCAGTACCAGTAGCTCGCGAGCCGGATGACCCGCTCCTCGGCGCGGACCAGCGAGTCGTCGGCCTCCATCGCCTCGGCGTAGCGGCGGTTGACGCGGGCGCGCTCGCCGGGCAGCAGGTCGTCGCTGACGGCCTCGCGGACCAGCGAGTGGCGGAAGCGGTATCCGTCGCCGTCGGGGGTGGGGAGGAGGATGTTGGCGCCGACCGCGGCGCGCAGGGCCTCGATCAGCTCGTCCTCGGTGAGCCGGGTGACGGCGCGCAGCAGAGGGTACTCGACGGCGGAGCCGCCCTCGGCGACGACGCGGACCACGCGCTGGGCGCCGTCCGGGAGCACCTCCACGCGGACGAGGAGGAGGTCGCGCAGGGATTCGGTGAGACCGGTGCGGCAGCCGCTCTCCTTGGAGGCGACGAGTTCCTCGACGAAGAAGGCGTTGCCGTCGGAGCGTTCGAAGACGGAGTCGACGAAGTCTTCGGCGGGCTGCGAGGCGAGGATGCCGGCGAGCTGGCGGCGCACCTCGGCCCGGTTGAAGCGGGACAGTTCGATGCGGTGGACGGTGCGCAGGCGGTCCAGTTCCGCGAGGAGCGGGCGCAGCGGGTGGCGGCGGTGGACGTCGTCGGCGCGGTAGGTGGCGACGACGACGAGGCGGCCGCTGTTCAGGGTGCGGAAGAGGTAGGCGAGCAGGTGCCGGGTGGAGGTGTCCGCCCAGTGCAGGTCTTCCAGGACGAGGACGACGGTGCGGTCGGCGGCGAGCCGCTCCAGCATCCGGGCCGTCAGCTCGAAGAGCCGGGCCGTGCTCTCTTCGTCGTGCGGGCCGCGCGGGGTCTCGCCGAGTTCCGGGAGGATCCTGGCGAGTTCGTCCTCCTGGCCCGCGGCCGCGGCGGACAGTTCGTCGGGCAGCCGGCGGTGCAGGGCGCGCAGGGCCGTCGAGAACGGGGCGAAGGGAAGGCCCTCCGCCCCGATCTCCACACAGCCTCCGACGGCGACCACTGCTCCGCGGCGGGTCGCCTCGCCCAGGAACTCCTCGGTGAGGCGGGTCTTGCCGACTCCGGCCTCGCCCCCGACGAGCAGCGCCTGCGGCTCCTGGCCGGCGGCTCGCGTCAAGGCGTCAGTGAGTACGGCCAGTTCGTCGGCTCGGCCGACGAACACCGGGCTGACAGATCTGGTCTCCACGCCGCCGAGCATGGCACAGGGGCCCTGCTCAGCGGCACTCGGTATCGGTGCGCTTCTCGTCACGTGCCGGCTCACACACGTCGCGACGCGGGTTACGCGGCGCGGCCGAAGCGGCTGCGGTGCGCCCTCACCGACCCCTCCGGTTCCTGGCTTCGCGAGGAGCGGCGGGCGCGCTTGGCGTCCCTGGCGAGGCGGTACGCATCGGCCTCGCGGATCAGGTCGGCACGGCGGGCGTTGGCGATCTCGTACTCGAACATCTCGTACTCCCTGTTTGCGTTTCTCGGGCACCTCGTTCGGTGTGATCCAAGAATCGCTTCCCAGGGGGTGGCGCCACATCGGGCGCATGCCGCATCTGTACGGCCCAGGGGGCCTTAGGCCGGGGCCGAAGGCCCCTGAGGGGGGACTAAGGCAGTGCCTAGCCTAGGACGCGGCGGCCGGAGCGGTGGGGAGGGGGACGAGGATGTCGAAGTACATGAGGCCGAAGAGCAGGACGCCGATCGCGCCCAGGGTCACGGCGGCCCAGGAGACGGCGCGGACCCAGGTCGGGAGGGTGCGGCCGGGGGCGCCGAAGGCGGGGCGGGCCAGCACGAAGACGGCGATGAGCAGCGCCAGGGTGGACAGGACACCGTTGACCAGGGCGGTGAGGTGCCACGCGTTGCCGTACAGGGCCTCGATCTTGGCCTCGGTGGTGGTGGCGTTGGCCGACTCGATCTGGCCGATGAGCGTCTGGCGCTCGGCTATGACGCGGGAGACCCAGCTGCCGCTGAGGGCGACGAGGCCGAGACCGGCGGCGACGACGGCGGAGGCAGCGGCGGCGACGCCGCTGGGCTGCTCGGCGGTCTCCTCGTCCTCGTCGAGCTCGTCCGTCTGCGCGAGTTCGTCATCGAGGCCCTCGACGGTCCCGGCGGCCGCGGCGGCGTCGGTGGCCCCGGTGGTGGCGGCCGGCTCGGCGGCGTCGGCCTTCTTGAGGTCGGCCGGGGTGTTCGTACCGGCCTCGGCCGCTTCCACGGCGGCCTTGGGCTCGGCGGAGTCCGCCTCGGGAGCGGTCGGGGCGGGGGTCTTGGTGGTGTCCATGCGGGGCACGGTAGGCGGCTTGTCTGAGAGGTTCCTTAGAATCCGCCGATTCCCGGGACGCGGCCGGGCCGGGCCGGCCGCGGGCCCACTCGGGACCCCGGGGCCGGAGCCTCGGCGCGCGGTTTCAGGCGGGGCCGACCGGGGGCCCGACCGGGGGCCACTCGTGGGCGAGGACCGACCAGACCTCGGTGTCCTGGCGGACGCCGTGGTGGAGGTCGTTCTGCCGCATCACGCCGTCGCGGGTCATGCCGAGCCGCGCGGCGACGGCAAGGCTCTTCTTGTTCTCGGAGGCGGCGTGCCACTCCACGCGGTGCATGCCGCGCTCCCGGAAGGCCCAGTCGATCAGGATCCGGCAGGCCGTGGTCACCAGGCCGCGGCCTGCCATGGTCGGCTCCAGCCAGCAGCCGGCCTCACAGGTGCCGGAGGCGACGTCGAAGGTGCGGAAGAGGACTCCGCCGACGAGGGTGCCGTCCACGCGGATGCCGTAGAGGCGCCCGGTGTCGGTGGCGGCCTTGCGGGCGTAGTTGGTGAGGTAGGCCCGCGTCGAGTCGAGGTCTGCGGTGACGTCGGGGAGGGCGACGTACTGGCCGATGTACTCCCGGCCGCGGTCCATGTGCGCCAGGAACTCCTCGGCGTGCCGGACCTCCAGCGGGAAGAGCTGGGCGTCGTCGGCGAGGTCTATCGAGAACATGCGGGGTCTTCCTTGGGTCTCGTCCGGCCGGCGGCCGGGTCACCGGGATGCGGTCGCGGCCTCGGCGTCGTCCGTGCCGGGCCGCTGCGCGGGAAGTGTCGCATGCGGGCGCCGCTCCGGGGGCTCGATGCTGATCTTGGGCAGCCAGCGGTCGAGCCAGGCGGGCAGCCACCAGTTGGCGCCGCCGAGCATGTGCATCAGGGCCGGGACCAGGAGGGTGCGCAGCACGAAGGCGTCGAGCGCCACGGCCGCGGCCAGCGCGATGCCGAACATCGCGATGAGCCGGTCGCCGCTGAGCACGAAGGCCAGGAAGACGGAGATCATGATGACGGCCGCCGAATTGATGACCCGGCTGGTCTCGGCGAGGCCGACGCGGACGGCCCGCTGGTTGTCGCCGGTCTCCAGCCACTCCTCGTACATCCGGCTGACCAGGAAGACCTGGTAGTCCATGGACAGTCCGAAGAGGACCGAGACCATGATCACCGGCAGGAAGGGTTCGATCGGGCCGGCGCTGCCCAGGCCCATCAGCTCGCTGCCCCAGCCCCATTGGAAGATCGCGACGACGACTCCGAAGGAGGAGGCGACGGCGGCGACGTTCATGGCCGCCGCCTTGACCGGGATGCCTATGGAACGGAAGGCCAGCAGCAGGAGCACGCAGCCGAGGGCGATGACCACGCCCACGAAGAGCGGCAGCTTGCCGATGATGACCTCGGCGAAGTCGTCGTAGCCGGCGGTCACTCCGCCGACGTGGACGTCCATGGAGCTGCCGTGCCCGGCGCGCGGGATGACGTCCGTGCGCAGGGTGTCGACCAGGTGGCTCGTGGCCCGGGACTGCGGGGCGAAGTCCGGTACGACGGTCAGCACCGCGGTGTCGCCGCTCCGGTTGAGGACGGCCGGTCCGGCGGAGGCGACGCCCTCGGTCGTACGGAGCGACTCGGCCAGCCGCTCGACGGCGAGCCGGTCGCCGGCGCCGCCGAGGCGGGCGACCACGGTCAGGGGGCCGTTCACGCCGGGGCCGAAGCCCTCCGCGAGCAGGTCATAGGCCTTGCGCGTGGTGGAGGCGGCCGGGTTGTTGCCCTGGTCGGAGGTGCCCAGGTGGAGGGAGAGCGCGGGCAGCGCCAGCACCACCATGACCAGGGCGGCGACGGTCCCCAGCAGCTTGGGGTGGCGCTCCACGAAGGCCGACCAGCGGGCGGCGAATCCGGTGACCGATTCGTCTCGCGGGCCCTCGGCGGCGAGTGTGCGGCGCTCGCGGCGCGAGAGGGCGCGCGGGCCGATGTACGAGAGGAGGGCGGGCAGCAGCGTCACCGATGCGGCGACGGTCAGGACCACGGTGAGGGAGGCGGCCATCGCCACGCCGTTGAGGAAGCCCAGCCGCAGCACGAGCATGCCGAGCAGAGCGATGCAGACGGTGGCCCCGGCGAAAACGACGGCCCGGCCGGTGGTGGCGACGGCGCGCTCGGCCGCCTCCTCCACCGGGAGGCCGCGGCCCAGGCCCTTGCGGTGCCGGGTGACGATGAAGAGCGCGTAGTCGATGCCGACGCCGAGGCCGACGAGGGTGCCGAGCATCGGGGCGAAGTCGGCGACCGCCATGGCATGTCCGAGCAGGGTGATGCCGAAATACGCGGTGCCCACGCTGACCAGCGCGGTCGCGATGGGCAGCAGGCTCGCGGCGAGCGAGCCGAAGGCGAGGAAGAGGACCAGGGCGGCGATGGCGACGCCTATGACCTCGGCGAGGTGCGCGCCGGGGGCTTCGGTGAGGCCGATGGCGCGGCCGCCGAGTTCGACCTGGAGCCCGTCGGCCTCGGTGGCCGGGTTCTTCGCGGCGGCGACGACGGCCTTGGCCTGGGACTTGGGCACCGAGTCGGCCTGCTCGTCGAAGGTGATCACGGCGTAGGCGGTGCGGCCGTCCCGGCTGATCCGGGCGGCGTTCTCGGGGCCGGGGCCGTAGGGGCCGGCGACCGAGCCGACGCCGGGGAGGTTGGCTATGGTGTCGAGCGCCCGCGCCATGGGGCGTTCGACGCCGGGAGTCGTCACGCGCTGATGCTCCGGGGCCCGCCACACGATGGTGTCGGTGTCACCGCCCTGGCCGTGGAAGCCTTCGCGCAGCAGGGCGTGGGCCTTGCTGGACTCGGTGCCGGGGACCTCGTAGTCGTTGGAGAAGGCGCTCCCCGCGGTGGCCGCGCCCGCGGCGGCGCCTCCGAGTGCGAGCAGCCAGAGCAGGACGACGACGAGCCGGTGCCGCATGCACCACCGCGCGATTGCTGCCAACGGAACGAGCTCCCCTGAGGGTTCGGATCTTTACCGGGGAACGGCCCGTCGCAAAGAACTCTTGAACACTGAACGCTTGTGATCGTGAAGGTCCGGACGGCGTCCGGGGGATCGCCCCGGAGGTATGGCCCAGGTTGCCCTACTCCTCCACGATCGCAGCGATGAGTGATCGTTGGCCCCGTTCGTGGGCTTCGTCACAGGGCGTTCGGGGGCGGTTCGGCCCGGTAGCCCGGGACGGAGGGCCAGCGGACGGTGAGCACCACCGTGTCCTCCTCCGCGTACCAGGAGTGGTCGACGCCGCGTCCCCAGACGACGTAGTCGCCCTGTTCGGCGAGGACGACGCTGCGCCCCGGGAACTCCAGCCGGAACCGCCCGCTGATCAGCACCTGGAGGGCGGTGCGGGACTCGCCCGTGACCCACTGCACCCGCTCGTCACCCTTGGGGTGGACGCCCCACTTGATCTCCACGTCCTCGCTGTGGCGGGGATCGCCCGGCTCCTTGAAGTGGCCGAGGAGCCAGCCCCGGTCGGCGGCCGCGTCGGGGGTGGCCTTGCCGGTGTAGACGGCGAGGGGCGGGGTGTGGTGATCGTTCACGGGGCGAGGCTAATGCACTTGTGTCCGTGGGGCGGTGGCTGGTGAGCTGGCGTGATGGCCATGGATCTCGAAGAGCTGGTGAAGGTACGCGCCCAGTACGACGCCGAGATGCGGCGCGACGCCCGGCCCGATGCGGCCGAGGCGCGCGTGGAGCGGGTGGGCGGGGTCGTACGGCAGAGCGTGCGCGGACCCGGTTGGAACGGCGTGCTCTGGTCGGACCTCGACGAGGAGACGGCGGACGCGGCGATCGCGGAGCAGGTGGCGTTCTTCGAGGGTGAGTCGGCGGAGTTCGAGTGGAAGCTGTACGGCTACGACCGCCCGGCGGACCTCGGGGAGCGGCTGCGGGCGGCGGGCTTCGTGCCGGAGCCGGCGGAGACGCTGATGGCGTGCCGGGTGGCGGACCTCGCGGCGCTGCCGGTGGCTCCGCCGGCGGGGATCACCCTGCGGGTGGTGACGGACGAGGCGGGGGTGGACCTGATGATGGCGGTCCACCGGCAGGCCTTCGGCGCCGACCGGCCGGAGATCCGGCAGCAGATGCTCAGCATGCTGGCCAACGAGCCCGAGCGCATTGAGGCGGTCCTCGCGATGGCGGGCGACACCCCCGTCAGCGCGGCCCGGATGGAGATGCTCCCGGGCGGCTCCTTCGCCGGTCTCTGGGGCGGCGGCACCGTGGCCCGATGGCGCGGCCGCGGCATCTACCGCCTCCTGGTGGCCCACCGGGCGCGGCTGGCGGCGGAACGCGGCATCCCCTACCTCCAGGTCGACGCCTCGGACGACAGCCGCCCCATTCTCGAACGCCTCGGCTTCACCCCCCTGGGCACCACCACCCCCTGGCTCCGACAGCCGGCCCGTTAGCCGCCAGGCCCGTTAACCGGCAGGCCCGTGAGCCGCCAGGCCGCCAGGTGGGGTCGGGCCGTACGAGACCGAAGGCCGCGGCGCCGGTCGCCACGAGCAGCGGACCGACGGCGCCGAAGCGCAGGTACGTCCCGAGGTGGCCGGCGTGGAGCCGATATCCGCACCGGTCCCGACGACGGGCCCTCGCGGTCTGCGGAACCGCCGCCGCCGTCGGGCATCTTCATGAACGGCTTCCTCCACCGGGACCAGCGGGGCAGGATCGACCCCATGACCACGGATCGCATTGGACCTCCCCTGACCGGCGACGAGCGCGCGACCCTGCGCGCGTTCCTCGACTACCACCGGGCCACCCTCGCCTGGAAGTGCGAGGGCCTCGGCGACGAGGAGCTGCGCCGCGCCTCGATGCCGCCGTCCACGCTGTCCCTGCTGGGCCTGGTACGTCACATGGCGGAGGTCGAGCGCCACTGGTTCCGCCGGACCATCGGCGGCGCGGACGTCCCGCACCTGTGGTCGGACACGCACGACTTCCAGGCCGCGTACGACGCCTCCGACTCGACCCGCGCCGAAGCCTTCGCCGCGTGGGAGGCCGAGGTCGCGCACTCCCGGGAGGTGGAGGCGGCCGCCGAGTCCCTGGAGGTGACGGCGCACGTCGCGAAGTGGGAGGAGGACGCCTCGCTCCGCCTCGTCATGCTGCACATGATCCACGAGTACGCCCGCCACAACGGCCACGCGGACTTCCTCCGCGAGGCCATAGACGGCGCCGTCGGCGCGTGACCGGCGCCTGACCGGCGCCTGACCTGCGCCTGACCTGCGCCGAACCTGCCCGCGCCCCCAAGCAGCCCGGGGCTCACACCCTCCCCTACAGTTAGGCTAGCCTTACCTAAACATTCCTGGGGAAGAGTGTGAGCCTTGTGAGCAACGCGGACGTCTATGAGCTCTACCGGGACGCATGGGGCATCCCCCATCTCCGCGCCCCCGACGCGCTCCACCTCTCCTACGCCCAGGGCCGCACCACCGCCCTGGACCGCGCCTGGCAGTTGGAGGTCGAGCGCCGCCGCGCCCAGGGCGCCAGCGCCGCCCTCCTCGGCCCCGAGTCCGTCGCCTGGGACCGGTTCGCCCGCCAGAGCCGGCTCGACGACACCGCCCGCCGCTGCTGGGAGGCCCTGGAGGCCGGCGAACCGGAAACGGCCACCTGGGTCCGCGCCTACGTCGACGGGGTCAACGACGGCCTCGCCGAAGGCGCCCGCCGCGACGGCCGCCTCGCGCAGACCCCCGCGCCCTGGGACCCCTGGGTCCCGCTCGCCGTCTGGATCGCCACCCACATCCTCTTCGCCGGCTTCGCCACCAAGCTGTGGCGCGAGCGCGTGGCCCGCGCCCTCGGCGACGACGCCGTCACCCTCTTCGCCACCGACGGCCCCGGCACGGCCGGCAGCAACGGCTGGCTCGTCCCGGGCGACCGCACCACCACCGGCGCGGCGATCATCGCGGGCGACCCGCACCGGTTCATCGAGGACCCGGGCGTCTACCAGCAGATACGCCTGGCCTGCCCGGAGTACGACGTCCTCGGCCTCGCCGTCCCCGGCATCCCCGGCCTCGCCCACTTCGGCCACACCGGCACCGCCGCCTGGGCCATCACCAACGCCATGGCCGACTACCAGGACCTGTACGTCGAGCGGTTGCGGCGAACGGCCGGCGGCGCCACGGAGGCACTGGGCCCCGACGGCGCCTGGGAACCCGTCCACCGCCACACCGAGACCATCACCGTCGCCGGCGGCGCCGACGTCGAGGTGGAGGTGCTGGAGACCCCCCGCGGCCCGGTGATCACGCACGAGGCGGCCGACGGTACCGCCCGCACCCTCTCGCTGCGCTACCCGCCCCGCGTCCGCCGCGACCTCGGTTTCGCCGCCCTTCCCGCCCTGCTGCGCGCCCGTACCGTCGCCGACATCGACGCCGCCCTCGACGGCTGGGCCGAGCCCGTCAACGTCGTGCACGCCGCCGACAGCCTGGGCGGCCTGCTGCACCGCGTCGCCGGGGCCGTCCCGCTGCGCCACCCCGCCAACCGGCTGCACCCGGTGCCCGCCTGGGACCGGCAGTACGCCTGGCAGGGCTGGGCCGAGACCCCCGCCGAGCCCGTGCAGGGTTTCGCCGTCATGGCCAACGCCCGCGGGATCGCCTCGCCGCTCGGCGTGGAGTTCGCACCCCCGCACCGCGCCAACCGCATCCGCGAGCTGCTCTCCGGCTCCGCGGACTGGTCCCCCAAGGCGATGGCCGACGTACACCGGGACACGCACCTGGCATCGGCCGCGCCGCTCCTCGCCCTGCTGCCCGAGCCGCACGGCCTCACCCCGGCCGCCCGCGCGCTGCGCGCCCGGCTGCTCGCCTGGGACCGGCGCATGGACGCCGACAGCACCGACGCCACCGTCTTCTCGGCCTTGCGGACCGCGACCGTACGCCGCTTCGCCGCCGACCCGGTCTTCGCGGACCTGGTCGGCGCCCCGGCCGGCCCGGAGGTGTTCCACCCCTGGCTGTACCTGGTCCCGCGCATCGGCTACGCCCTGGAGGGCCTGCTCACCACCACCCTGCTCCCCGGCCTGGAGCGTGCGGCGCACGTCCGCGCCGCCCTGGAGGAGACGGCCGCGGCGCAGGCCCCCGACACGCCCTGGTCCGAGGTCCACCGCCTGACCCCGTGGCAGGCGGTACCCGACCCGGACGCCACCTGGCCGGGCCTGGGCGGCGACCACGACTGCGTGAACGCCACCTCCTCCGTCCCCGGCTTCACCGACCTCACCGCCCGCGCGTCGGCGGCCCGTTACGTCTGGGACCTCGCCCGCCGCGAGGACAGCCTCTGGGCGGTCCCGCTCGGCGCGGACGGCGTCACCGGCGCGCCCCACCACCGCGACCAGCTCCCGCTCTGGGCGCGCTGCGAACTCGTCCCCGTCGTCACCGACTGGTCCCGCCTCACCAAGGAATCCGTATGATCCCGACCCGCCGGCCCGTGTCCAGCCACCTCGTCGAGGGGTTCGGCACGGTCACCATCACCCCCGTCGACCCCGCCGCGGACTCCGCCCTGATCCACAGCTGGGTCACCGAGGAGCGGGCCCGCTTCTGGGGCATGGGCGGGGCCAGCCGCGAACTGGTCCAGGAGATCTACGAGGACGTCGACCGCCGCACCACCCACCACGCGTTCATGATCGGCCGCGACGGCGAGCAGGTGGCGCTCTTCCAGACGTACGAGTGCGCCGAGGACCGGGTCAGCGAGTGCTACGAGGTCCGGCCCGGGGACGTCGGCGTGCACCTGCTGCTCGGCCCGAGCACGGGCGCGGCCGAGCACGGCTTCACGGCGAGCCTGGTCTCGGCCTTCCTCACGTACCTGGTCCGCGACCACGCCGCCCGCCGGATCGTCGCCGAGCCGGACGCCCGCAACACCAAGGCCATCGCCCGACTGGAGCGCAGCGGCTTCACCCTCGGCCCGGAGGTCGAACTCCCCGAGATCGACCTGCCCGAGGTCTACCTCCCGGCGAAGCAGGCCCGACTCCTCTTCCTCACCGCGCCGGAGCCGCTGCTAGAAACTCCGTGACCAGCGCGGCCCATGCGGCCGGGTGCTCGGCGAAGGGGAGGTGCCCGGTGGGCAGTTCCGCCAGCCGTGCGCCCGGCAGGGCGTCGGCCAGTTCCCGCTGGAGGGCGAGCGGGACGAGCTGGTCCTCGGTGGTCGCCACGACGAGGGCCGGTACGTCGATCCGTGCGAGTTCCGCGCGCAGATCAGCCCCCTTGAGCAGGTCGACGTGGTCCCCGGATCCGGGCGGAATCGATCCGGCGGTCTCCCGCACCACCTGCTCGGCCTGTTGCGGGGTGAGGCCCTCCAGCACCGCCGGGCTGAAGGCGAGCGGCACCAGCAGCCGGGCCAGCAGCTCGCTCTCGCCGCGCGCGGCCAGCCCCGACCACAGGTCGGCGACCAGCTTCAGCCGGTTCCCGGCCCGGGCGAAGGTGGCGGTGAGCACGAGCGCGGTGACCCGTTCCGGGTACCGCGCGGCGATCCGTACGGCGACGTTCCCGCCGAGCGAGTAGCCGAGGACGGCGAACCGTTCCAGCCCCTCGGCGTCGGCCGCGGCGACCAACTGGTCCGCCAGCTCGTCCAGTTCCAGCGGCTTCTCGGCGCGCGGGGTGCCGCCGGCGCCGGGGTAGTCGACGCCGACGACGCTGTACTCGGCGGCGAGCGCGTCCAGGACCGTCCCGAAGTTCGTTTCGACGGACCCGCCTCCGCCATGCGCGAGCAGCAGTCCGGGGCCGCCGCTCTGGGTGCGGACGGTGCGGGCGTAGGTGGCAGTCATGGCTCCCCTTTGAATTGCATAGCGATCGCTACAGAAAGAACCGCACTCGATTAACCTAGCGCCCGCTACAGAACTCTCACTTGTACGGGTGCCGTACGGGTCGACGGCGCGTCAGCGGCTACGCCTCGGGGGATGTGATCGGCATGACGCACCCAAACAAGCCCCTCAGGAACGCCTCTTGGGTGGTAATCGGCACCCTCGCAGCCCATTTCCGCAAGCAGAGCGAGTACACCCAGGTGAGGCTGGCCGAGCTCCTGCACACCGATCCGGAGACGATCGCCTCGATGGAACAGGGCCGTCGCCTGCTCCAGCCGAGGATGGCGGCGACCCTCGACGAGCTGTTCGACACCAAGGGCGCGCTGAGCGCCACCCTGGCCAAGGTGCCGAAGCGGGAGCGGTACCCCGCCTTCGCGATCGACTTCTTCACCCACGAACGGGACGCGGTGAGCCTGTTCTCGTATCAGAACCAGGTCGTCCCGGGACTGCTCCAGACCCCCGAGTACGCAGCGGCGGTCTTCGGCTGCCTCTACCCGCCCTTCACACCAGAAGAGGCCGAGAACCAGCTCGCCATCCGCCTCGCCCGCCAGGCCATCCTCCAACGCAAACCATGGCCGCCGATGATGCATTACATCGTGGAGCAGTCCGTTCTCGAACGCCCCCTCGGTGGGAAGCAGATCCTCCGGGAGCAACTGCGCTGCCTGCGCGAGATTGCCGAACTACCCTTCCTGGGACTCCAGATCATGCCAAAGGACCGGGAGACCCACGCTGCGCTCTCAGGCCCGATGGTCCTGCTGGAGACCGGCGATCACGACCAGCTCGTCTATCTCGAAGGCCATCTCGTCAGCTTCCTCCTGGACGACCCCGCGGAGGTCCATCCGGTGAGTCTTAAGTATGGGATGCTGCGAAACCAGGCCCTGTCCTTCGAGGACAGCAAGGGTCTGCTTGACGACCTGCTAGGAGAGTCATGACCGAGCTGACCTGGTTCAAGTCGAGCTACAGCACCGAAGAAGGTGGCGACTGCATCGAGGTCGCCTACCACTGGCGAAAGTCGAGCCGCAGCGGTAGCGCGGCGGGCGACTGCGTCGAGGTCGCCACCCACCCCGCCGCCGTGCACGTCCGGGACTCCAAGGTCGCCGACGGGCCGGTGGTCACCGTCTCGCCCGCGACCTGGGCCGCCTTCCTGACTGCCGCAAACTGAGCGTTTCGATTGACCGCGTGATTCCGGTCACGCCAGACTGACCCCCACTCAAAACAGCGGCGCTGGGGGGAAATTGACCAGCCAGAATCTGCACATCGGGCCGGACGCGGCCGCGGACCGCTACCGGTTGCTCCGGTCCATCGGGCGCGGCGGGGAGGCCGTGCTCTATCTCGCGGAGATCCAGCTGGCCGGCGGGTCCGAGCCAGTGGTCGTCAAGGTGCTCGACTCCAAGACGACCATCACGCCCGACGTCTTCGACCGGATCAGCCAGAAGTGGAACGAACAGGCGGAGTTGCTCCGCTTCGTCCACCGGCCCGGTGTCGTGGGCGTACGGGAGCATTTCGAGGGGCCGCCGATCCACCGGCCCGGGGAGTCGGCGACCTTGACCGGGCGGGCGCTCGTCCTGGTCATGAACCACGTCGACGGGCTGGACCTGCGGGACTGGCGGGCCGAACGGACGCTCGCCACGGCCGCCGAGCGCCGCGAGGTGATGCGCACCCTGGAGCAACTGGCCGACGTCCTGGACTGGCTGCACTCGGGGAAGGCCACGCCGTCGGGGCGCCAGGTGATCCACGGCGACCTGTCCCCCGGCAACGTCATGGTCGACGCCCACGGCCAGGCCACGCTGGTGGACTTCGGGCTCAGCAAGCTGACCGCCGACCACCAGACGGCGGAGGTGTGGTTCACCCCCGGTTACGCGGCGCCCGAGGTCTTCGACGGCAAGCGGACCCCGGGTACGGACCGGTACGCCTTCGGGGCCATCGCGTACTTCCTGCTGAGCGGGCAGTCGCCGCCCGCGACGCCCGAGCAGTTGGCGCACGCGCTGGCCGGGCTGCCGCAGATCGCCGCGCTGGACGCGGAGCAGCGCGCCCGGATCACCGCGATCTACGCCGCCGACCCGGGGAAGCGGCCGATAAACCTGGCGGGCTGGATGAAGGACGTCCGCCGCGCGGTGGTGTCCACCACCACCTCCTCCACCTCGCAGCGGGCGGTACAGGACGCGGCCCCGGCGAAGCCCGCGGTGGCTCCGTACGTGCCGCCGCCGCCCGCGTACGTCCCGGTGCCCCCGGCGCCCGCGCCCGCGCTGCCCGTACCGCAGACCGCGCCGGAGACCGCGCCGGAGCCACTGTCGGCGACGGTGCCCACGGGGTACGGGCCGGCGTACGACCTGGCCCCGGCGCCCGAGCCGACCCGCCCCGGGAAGCGGCGGACGGGGCTGGTCCTCGGCAGCATCGCCGCGGTGCTGACCATCGCCGCGCTCGCGGTGATCGGGGTGCAGCTGCTGCAGGACAAGGACGACAAGGGGAGGGACCAGGCTGCGGGCAGCCGGGCGAGCAGCGCCGCCTCCGACCCGGACACGTCCGGGGAGGAGTCCCCGACGCCCACCGTGTCGGAGAGTGCAAGTACGGATGCGACGGCCGAGCCCACCGCCTCCGGGACCAAGCCTGCGGGCGTCGCGCCGAACATCAAGGCCGCCGACCTGACCGTCATGAGCCCCGTGGCCGGGCTGGGCGAGTTCACGGTCGGAGCGGCGAAGATCAACACCCAGCAGTACGGCGCGGCGTTCATCGCCGACCTGGGCTGCAACGGCGACGCGATCGCCGAGTTCGATCTCAACCGGGAGTGGAAGTACCTGGACTTCACGGCCGGGATCGATGACGGCTCCACCCACGAGAAGGGCCGGGTCAGCGTCTCGCTCGACGGCCAGCCGGCCGCCTTCTCCGAACTCGTCGGGCTCGGCAAGCCCCTCACCAAGAGGGTGGACGTGAACGGCGCCCTGCGTCTGCGCGTCAAGGTGGACGCGGGCTGCGACATGGGCAAGGTGGTCATCGCCGCTCCACAACTCACCCGCTGAACGGCGGACGGCCCCGCACCGGAAATCCGGTACGGGGCCGTCATCGCGCAGGCGGGGCTTTACTCGGAGACGCCCAGACGCTCCAGGATGAGCTCCTTGACGCGCGCCGCGTCGGCCTGGCCGCGAGTGGTCTTCATGACCGCGCCGACCAGGGCGCCCACGGCCGCGATCTTGCCGCCGCGGATCTTGTCCGCGATGGCCGCGTTGCCCGCGATGGCCTCGTCGACGGCCGCGCCGAGCGCGCCCTCGTCCGAGACGACCTTCAGACCGCGCTTCTCGACGACCTCGTCCGGAGTGCCCTCGCCGGCGAGGACGCCTTCGAGGACCTTGCGGGCCAGCTTGTCGTTGAGCGAGCCGTCGGCGACCAGCGCCGCCACCCGGGCCACCTGGGCCGGGGTGATCGGCAGCTCGTCGACGACGACGCCCTGCTCGTTGGCGTTGCGGGCCAGCTCGCCCATCCACCACTTGCGGGCGGCGGTCGAGTCGGCGCCGGCCTCGATGGTGGCGACGATGGAGTCCACCGCGCCCGCGTTGAGGATCGACTGCATGTCGTGCTCGCTGACGCCCCAGTCCTCGCGGAGGCGGTTGCGGCGCACGCGCGGCATCTCGGGCAGACCGCCGCGCAGCTCCTCGACCCAGTCGCGGGCCGGGGCCACGGGGACCAGGTCGGGCTCCGGGAAGTACCGGTAGTCCTCGGCGTTGTCCTTGATGCGGCCGGCCGTGGTGGAGCCGTCCTCCTCGTGGAAGTGCCGGGTCTCCTGCACGATCGAGCCGCCCGACGAGAGCACCGCCGCGTGGCGCTGGATCTCGAAGCGGGCCGCGCGCTCGACGGAGCGCAGCGAGTTGACGTTCTTCGTCTCGCTGCGGGTGCCGAACTCGGACTCGGGGGTCGGGCGCAGCGACAGGTTCACGTCGCAGCGCATCTGGCCCTTGTCCATGCGGGCCTCGGAGACGCCGAGCGCCTTGATGACCTCGCGCAGCTCGGCGACGTACGCCTTGGCGACCTCGGGGGCCCGTACGCCCGCGCCCTCGATCGGCTTGGTGACGATCTCGATGAGGGGGATGCCGGCGCGGTTGTAGTCCAGCAGGGAGTGGGACGCGCCGTGGATACGGCCGGTGGCGCCGCCGACGTGCAGCGACTTGCCGGTGTCCTCCTCCATGTGGGCGCGCTCGATCTCCACGCGGAAGATCTCGCCGTCCTCCAGCTGTACGTCGAGGAAGCCGTTGAAGGCGATCGGCTCGTCGTACTGGGAGGTCTGGAAGTTCTTCGGCATGTCCGGATAGAAGTAGTTCTTCCGGGCGAAGCGGCACCAGTCGGCGATCTCGCAGTTCAGCGCGAGGCCGATCTTGATGGCGGACTCGATGCCGATCGCGTTGACGACCGGGAGCGCGCCGGGCAGGCCCAGGCAGACCGGGCAGGTCTGCGAGTTGGGCTCGGCGCCCAGCTCGGTGGAACAGCCGCAGAACATCTTGGTCTTGGTGCCGAGCTCGACATGGACCTCAAGGCCCATGACGGGGTCGAACGAGGCGAGAGCGTCCTCGTACGACATCAGTTCGGTGTAGGTGCTCACGGTGAAACTTTTCCCTCTCAGCCCAGCAGGACGTCGTCGTCGCCCAGGCGCTTCAGCTCGCGGTACAGGATCGCGAGGCCGGTGACGATGGCGGCGGCGGACACGACGGCGTCGACCAGCTTCAGCGTGTCGTGCTCGGTGCGGGCCTTCTTGGCCTGCTTCATCACGCTGAGGGCGCCGAAGGCGGTGGTGCCGATCGACAGGTAGGTGCCGGTCTTGGACTTCTTGAAGCCCTTGGCCTTGGACAGTGCACTGGTGCTCACAGCGACGGTGCCTCCTCAAGCAGCGGGTGACCCCAGCGCTCGACGAAGGCGGCCTCGACGGCCGCGCCGACCTTGTAGAGCCGGTCGTCCTTCATCGCCGGGGCAATGATCTGCAGCCCGACCGGGAGGCCGTCCTCCGGTGCCAGGCCGCAGGGGAGCGACATGGCGGAGTTGCCGGCCAGGTTGGTCGGGATGGTGCACAGGTCCGCGAGGTACATCGCGAGCGGGTCGTCGGTGCGCTCACCGATCGCGAAGGCGGTGGTCGGGGTCGTCGGGGAGACGATCACGTCGACCTGCTCGAAGGACTTCTCGAAGTCCTGGGAGATGAGCGTGCGGACCTTCTGGGCGGATCCGTAGTACGCGTCGTAGTAGCCGGAGCTGAGCGCGTACGTGCCGAGGATGATGCGGCGCTTGACCTCGTCGCCGAAGCCGGCTTCGCGGGTCAGGGCGGTGACGTCCTCGGCGGACCTGGTGCCGTCGTCGCCGACGCGCAGGCCGTAGCGCATGGCGTCGAAGCGGGCCAGGTTCGAGGAGCACTCGGACGGCGCGATCAGGTAGTACGCGGCCATCGCGAGGTCGAAGGACGGGCAGTCCAGCTCGACGATCTCGGCGCCCAGCTCCTTGAGGAGCTCGACGGACTCGTTGAAGCGCTGGACGACGCCGGCCTGGTAGCCCTCGCCGGCGAACTGCTTGACCACGCCGACGCGCATGCCGGCGACGGAGCCGTTGCGGGCCGCCTCGACGACCGGCGGGACCGGGGCGTCGATGGAGGTGGAGTCCATCGGGTCGTGGCCCGCGATGACCTCGTGGAGGAGGGCCGCGTCCAGGACCGTACGGGCGCAGGGCCCGCCCTGGTCGAGGGAGGAGGAGAAGGCGACCATGCCGTAGCGGGAGACGCCGCCGTACGTGGGCTTCACGCCGACCGTGCCGGTGACGGCGGCGGGCTGGCGGATGGAGCCGCCGGTGTCCGTGCCGATCGCGAGCGGGGCCTGGAAGGCGGCCAGCGCGGCCGCGGAGCCGCCGCCGGAGCCGCCGGGGATGCGGGTGAGGTCCCAGGGGTTGCCGGTGGGGCCGTACGCGCTGTTCTCGGTGGAGGACCCCATGGCGAACTCGTCCATGTTGGTCTTGCCGAGGATGACGACGTCGGCTTCCTTGAGCTTGCGCGTCAGGGTGGCGTCGTAGGGCGGGATCCAGCCCTCCAGGATCTTCGAACCGACGGTGGTCGGGACCCCGACGGTGGTGAAGATGTCCTTGAGGGCGAGCGGGACGCCGGCCAGCGGGCCGAGCTTCTCGCCGCGCTCGCGCTTGGCGTCGACGGCTGTTGCCTGGGCGAGGGCGCCTTCGCGGTCGACGTGCAGGAAGGCGTGGACCTTCTCGTCGGTCGCGTCGATACGGGCCAGGTGGGCCTCGGTGACCTCGACGGCCGTGAGCTCGCCGGAGGCGATCTTCTCGGCGGTCTGGGCGGCCGTGAGCTTGATGATCTCGGTCATGTTGTTAGTCCTCCCCCAGGATCTGCGGCACCTTGAAACGCTGCTGCTCCTGGGCGGGAGCACCGGAAAGCGCCTGCTCGGGGGTGAGCGACGGACGGACCTCGTCCGCGCGCATGACGTTCGTCAGCGGCAGCGGGTGGGAGGTCGGCGGGACGTCTTGGTCGGCGACCTCGGAAACGCGGGCGACCGCGCCGATGATGTCGTCGAGCTGTCCAGCGAAGTGGTCGAGCTCTTCGCTCTTCAGCTCCAGACGTGCCAGCCGAGCGAGGTGGGCGACCTCCTCGCGCGTGATGCCAGGCATGCAGCGATCCTCTGGGGGTGGTGAGTGTGTAGGTTTCGGGCCCAATCCTATGGGGCTGGCCCCCCGACCCACTAAACGGTTTGCCGGGCGGCGCCCGAACCCCCCGGGGCTCCGCCCCGGACCCCGCGCCTCAAACGCCGGCGGGGCTCGATTGTGGCTGATGCCGCCTTTGGCGAGCGGGATCGCCCGGCGGGCAAACGGGTCACGGCTGCGCCGGGGTCTCCGAGGCCGCCGCCAGTTCCGCGGTGATGTCCGCCGGGCGGCGCCAGCCGCGCTCCCCGCGGGCCAGCAGCCAGGCCGTGGCCTCCTGCGGAGGCATCGCGGCGGCCACCAGCCAGCCCTGGACGGCGTCGCAGCCCAGGTCCCGCAGGCGTTCCCACGTCTCGTCGTCCTCGACGCCCTCCGCGACGACGAGCAGGCCCAGCGAGTGCGCGAGGTCCACGGTGCAGCGGACGATCTCCGCGTCCTGGGCGTCGACGGCGAGTCGCGCCACGAACGAACGGTCGATCTTCAGCTCGCTGACCGGGAGCCGCCGCAGGTGCACGAGCGAGGAGTAGCCCGTACCGAAGTCGTCCAGGGACATCTTCACGCCGTGGCCCGTCAGGCCGGCCATGGTGTCGGCGGCCCGCTGGGGGTCTTCGAGGAGCACGTGTTCCGTTATCTCCAGCTGGAGCCCGCTCGCCGGGACCCCGTGGCGGGCCAGCCGCGCGGCGACCGCCCCCGCGAAGCCGGGGGTGTGGACGTCGCGCGGCGAGACGTTGACGGCGACCGGCACCTTCAGGCCCTGGGCCCGCCAGCGCGCCACCTGGGCCAGCGCCGTCTCCAGTACGTACTCCGTCAGGTGCGGCATCAGCCCCGAGGTCTCGGCGATGGCGATGAACTCGTCCGGCGAGACCCGCCCCCGCTCGGGGTGCACCCACCGTACGAGGGCCTCCAGCCCGGCCACCTGGCCGTCGAACCGCACCTTCGGCTGGTAGTGGAGCTCCACGTCGCCCGCGTCCAGCGCCCGGCGCAGGTCCCCGAGCAGGCCCAGCCGGTCGGGGGTGTTGCTGTCGCGCTTCGACTCGTAGACCTCGACGCCCGTGCGGTCCCGCTTGGCCTGGTACATCGCGACGTCGGCCCGGCGCAGCAGCCCCTCCGCGTCGAGCGCGTGGTCGGGAAAGACGGCGAGCCCGGCGCTGGCCTCCAGGACCAGGGTCAGGCCGTCCAGGTCCAGCGGTGAGCTCAGCTCCGCCACCAGGTTGCGGGCGACGCGCTGGGCGCTGGTGGTGGAGTCGGCGACGGGCAGCAGTACGGCGAACTCGTCGCCGCCGAGGCGGGCCGCCTCCGCGTCCTCGGGCAGCGCGGCGCGCAGCCGGTCCGCGATCTGGAGCAGCAGCCGGTCCCCGGCGAGGTGGCCGAGGGTGTCGTTGACGGCCCGGAAGCGGTCCAGGTCGATCAGCACAAGAGCTGACCGGGTGCCCAAACGTTCAGCCTGATCGAGCGCGGTCCAGGCGCGTTCCAGCAGCCACTGCCGGTTCGGCAGCCCGGTGAGCGGATCGCGCAGCTGCTCCTCGGCGCGCGCCCGGGCGATCCACAGGGTGGAGTCCAGGGCGATCAGCGGTACGGCGAACAGCGGCAGCAGCACCGGCTGTGCGACGGCGACGACGCAGATCAGCGGCGCGATCCCGAGCAGGGCGACGGCCACCAGGGCCTGGCGGACCAGCGCGGTGCGGGCGACGGTGGGCAGCCCGCCGCCGCGCGGGGCCAGCGCCATCCACAGCAGCACGCGGGTGACGAGCAGGTAGGCGAGGGCGACGAGGATGACCTCGGGCACCGCGTCCAGCCCCCAGGTGGCGGGCTTCCACGGGGTCTCGACGCTCGGCGCCTCGCCGAAGGCGGTGAGGACCAGGGCCCCCGCGGCGATGCCGAGGATGTCGGTGGAGCCGTGCAGCAGGCCCTGGCGCCAGCGGTGCCTGCGCGCGGCGCCGACCAGGGTGACCACCGCGAGGGAGACGAGCCCGGCGGGGATCCATCCGTAGAGGATGAGGACGCCGAGGGTGAGTGCGGCGCCGGATCCGGTGCCGCCCCACCAGCGGTCGCGGCCGAGGGCGACGAGGTGGCCGACGATGATGCCGGTGAGGAGGGCGAGCGCCCAGCCCACCGTACCGCCGGGGAACAGGGCGTGACGGTTGCTCAGGGCCGTGACGACGCCGACGGCGAGCACCACCGCGGACAGTCCCACGACGGCGATGGGCAGCACGGTGCGCTGACCCGCTGCGCCCGCGCCCACCGTGGTGTCGAGCGGTCGGGTGTCCGGTGTCCTGGAGCCCAGGAGACCGAGCCGGCCCGTCCGCATGGACGGGAGGTCCCCGCCGAAATCTGGTGACGGGTCGGCGCTTTCGGTGGGTTTCATGCCCGTCCCTCTCACAGCCGGCGATGCCGATGCCACGCGATGGCACCGATGTCATGCCATCACGGCTGGAATCGAGTCCCGCAGCCGTGCACGACAGGCGCACCCCTCAACAGTAGGACGCGGGAGGCTCCCAGGGGCAGCGGTCGGCGGTGGTTGCCCGAATGCGACCCAGCCATCCTCATCAGTACGGTATCCGCCGAACGGGTGAGTTCGGACCAACACCCGCCGGTCACCCTTCCGATGATCCGACAGGCCACTGCCCTGCGTACAGCCTTGTACCGGCCGTTTACCACCGCAGGTCGCGCCTGGCGTGCGCCCGCCCATACGGCCGCACGCCACGCATCCGTTCGCCTTCGCTACTCCCCCGGGACGACTCCTCTACCGGTATTACTCCGCCGCGGCGTCGCCGTCCACCGGGAGCGCGGCCTCGCGTGCCGCGTCCGGGCCCTGTTCGAGCAGGATCGCGAAGCCCGCGTCGTCGAGGACGGAGAGCTTCAGCTGCACCGCCTTGTCGTACTTGGAGCCGGGGTTGTCGCCGACCACGACGAAGGAGGTCTTCTTCGAGACGGATCCGGTCACCTTGGCGCCCCGGCTCTGCAGGGCGTCCTTCGCACCGTCCCGGGTATGGCTCTGCAAAGTGCCGGTGACGACGACGGTCAGGCCTTCCAGCGGGCGCGGGCCCTCCTCCTCGCCGGAACCTTCCTCCTCCATCCGGACACCGGCCGCCCGCCACTTGCGCAGGATCTCCTGGTGCCAGTCCTCGGCGAACCACTCCTTCACCGAGGCCGCGATGATCGCGCCCACCCCGTCGGTCGCGGCCAGCTCCTCCTGGGTCGCTTGCTCGATCCGCTCGATCGAGCGGAACTCGCGTGCCAGCGCGGCCGCCGCGACCGGTCCGACGTGGCGGATCGACAGCCCGTTGATGACGCGGGCCAGCGGCTGGCTCTTGGCCGCCTCGATGTTCGCCAGCATGGCCAGCGTGTTGGCCTTGGGCTCGCCCTCCTTGTTGGCGAAGAAGGTGACGACCTTCGGCTCTCCGGTCTTCGGGTCGATCTTGGGCTGACCCGAGTCCTGATCCCGTACGTAGGAGGTGATGGGGAGCAACTGCTCCAGGGTGAGGCCGAAGAGGTCGCCCTCGTTCGCCATCGGGGGGACCGAGGGCTCCAGCGGCTGGGTGAGCGCGGCCGAGGCGACGTACCCGAAGTTCTTGATGTCCAGGCAGGCGCGGCCGACCAGGTAGAAGAGCCGCTCGCGCAACTGCGCCGGGCAAGTGCGGGCGTTGGGGCAACGCACGTCGATGTCGCCCTCCTTCATCGCCTTCAGCACTGTCCCGCACTCGGGGCACTCCGCCGGCATCACGAACTCCCGCTCGCTGCCGTCCCGCAGGTCGGCGACCGGGCCGAGGATCTCGGGGATGACGTCGCCCGCCTTGCGCAGCACGACCGTGTCCCCGATGAGCACGCCCTTGGCCTTGACGACCTCCTGGTTGTGCAGGGTCGCGAACTCGACCTCGGAGCCCGCCACCGTCACCGGCTCCACCTGCGCGTACGGGGTCACGCGCCCGGTACGGCCGACCCCCACCTTGATGTCGATCAGCTTGGTGTTGACCTCCTCGGGGGCGTACTTCCAGGCGATGGCCCAGCGGGGGGCGCGCGCCGTGGAACCGAGCCGGCCCTGGAGCGGGATCTCGTCGAGCTTGACGACGACGCCGTCGATCTCGTGCTCGACCGAGTGCCGGTTCTCGCCGAAGTACCCGATGAACTCCCGGACTTCGGCGAGCGAGGACACCGCCTTGTTGTGCTTGGCGGTGGGCAGGCCCCACTCGCGCAGCAGCTCGTACGCGTGCGAGAGCTTGTCGGTCTCGAAGCCCTCGCGGGCGCCGATGCCGTGCACCACCATGTGCAGCGGGCGGGTGGCGGTGACCTTGGGGTCCTTCTGGCGCAGCGAACCGGCCGCCGCGTTGCGCGGGTTGGCGAAGGGCTTGTCGCCCGCTTCGACCAGGCGGGCGTTGAGCTCCTCGAACTTCTCCATCGGGAAGAAGACCTCGCCGCGGACCTCGACCACGGCCGGGATCCGGTCGCCCTTGAGGCGGTCCGGGATCTCGGCGATGGTGCGGACGTTGGGCGTGATGTCCTCACCGGTGCGGCCGTCGCCGCGGGTGGCGGCGCGGGTCAGCCGGCCGTTCTCGTAGGTGAGGTTGACGGCTAGGCCGTCCACCTTCAGCTCGCAGAGGTAGTGGTAGTCGGAGGTGTTCGCGTCCCGGGCCACGCGCTCGGCCCAGGCGGCCAGTTCCTCGTCGTCGAAGGCGTTGTCGAGGGAGAGCATCCGCTCCCGGTGCTCGACGGAGGCGAAGTCCGTCTGGTACGCCCCGGCCACCTTCTGGGTGGGCGAGTCGGGCGTGCGCAGCTCGGGGTACTTCTCCTCCAGCGCCTCCAGCGAGCGCAGCAGCTTGTCGAACTCGGCGTCGCTGACGACCGGCTGGTCGTTCACGTAGTACCGGAAGCGGTGCTCCTCGATCTGCTCGGCGAGCAGCGCGTGCTGCTCACGCATCGCCGCCGGTACGGCCGTGTCCTGCTGTTCGGCTGCCATGCCGTGTCCTCCCGTGACCCGTCTCGACCATCACTCAGGGTTGTCGGCGAGCGACCTCGCCGCCCTGACGCAGTGCGCCTGCGCCGCGCGGGCATAGGCGGGCGAAGCGCCCGCCAGACCGCACGACGGGGTGACCACGACGGACTCCGCCAGAGTCCCCGGGGCCAGCCCCAGCCTGCGCCAAAGCTTCCTGACACCCATGACGCTACCGGCAGGGTCTGACAACGGGCCGTCGGCGCCGGGCACCACTCCGGCGAAGAGTTTCACCCCGTCCTCGACGGCTTCGCCGATGGCGTCGTCCTCGCGCTCGGTGAGCAAGGAGAAATCGAACGACACGCCCGTGGCGCCGGCCCGCCGCAGCAGTCCGACGGGCACCTCGGGAGCGCAGGAGTGGACGACGACCTCCCCGTCGTGGACGGCGAACAGCTCGCGCAGCGTGCCCTCGACGACCTGCCGGTCCACGGCGCGGTACGTGCGGTACCCGCTCGCGGAGCGCACCCGGCCGAGCAGTACGGCCGTGAGGGAGGGCTCGTCGAACTGGAGCACGACCTCGGCGCCGGGGATGCGCTTGCGTACGTCGGCCAGGTGCCCGCGCAGGCCTTCGGCGAGCGAACCGGCCAGGTCCCGGCAGGCACCCGCGTCCTGGAGCATGGCCTCGCCGCCGTGCAGCTCCAGGGCGGCGGCCAGGGTCCACGGCCCGACCGCCTGGACCTTCAGCTTCCCCGTGTACCCCTGCGTGAACTCCTCCAGCGCGTCGAGGTCCTCACCGAGCCAGGAGCGGGCCCGCCGGGTGTCCCGGCCCGGCCGGTCGCTGATGCGCCAGCCGCTGGGCTCGACGTGGGCGTACATCTCCACGAGCAGCCCCAGCGAGCGGCCGATCATGTCCGCGCCGGGTCCGCGGGCGGGCAGCTCGGCCAGGTACGGGAACTCCTCGAAGGACCCGGTCACGGTCTTGGCCGCCTCGCGGGCGTCGCCGCCGGGGAGCGAGCCGACGCCGGTCGCGCCCGCGGTCATCGGCCGGGCCTGACGGACAGGTCGTTGACCTCGGCGTCGCGGGGCAGGTCGACGGCCATGACGATGGTCGTCGCGACGGACTCGGGGTCGATCCAGGCGGCGGGGTCGTACTCCTTGCCCTCCTGGGAGTGGACCTTGGCCTGCATGGGGCTCGCGGTGCGGCCGGGGTAGACGGAGGTGACGCGGATCCCGTTGGGCTTCTCCTCTTCGCGCAGGGAGTCGGCGAGGGCCCGCAGCCCGTGCTTGGAGGCGGCGTAGGCGCTCCAGTCGGCGTGGGCGTTCAGGCCGGCGCCGGAGTTCACGAAGACGACGGTCGCGCGCGAGGCCCTCAGGGTGGGCAGCAGCAGGCGGGTCACCTCGGCGGGGGCGATGAGGTTGACGTTGAGCTGCTGATGCCAGGTCTTGGGGCGCAGCTCACCGACGGGGCCGAGGTCGACGATCCCGGCGATGTGCAGGAGCGAGTCGATCCGCTCCGGGACGGCCTGCTTGGAGAAGGCCCACGAGAGCCGGTCCGGTTCGGCGAGGTCCCCGACGAGCGCGCGGGCCCCGGGGTACCGCTCGACGAGCTGCTTGCCGCGGCCGGCGTCGCGGGCGAGCAGGACGAGGTCGTCGCCGCGGGCGTGCAGCCGGGCCGCGACGGCGGCGCCGATGCCGGATCCGGCACCGGTGATCAGGTGAGTAGCCATACCGCCCATGCTCGCACCCGTCAGGCGCCGGACGCCCCGCGGTACGCCGCCTCGATCACGGCCCGTGCGGCGGCGGCCCGTGCCGCCGTGACGCCGGGGGCGAAGCCGTCGCCGAGCAGGAGGCGCGGGTGCGCGGCGGCCAGCGCGGCCCGGGCGTCCCCCCGCGGCCCCGCCCACCGCTGCAGCGCCCCGTCCCGTACGCCGGCCAGCGCGGCGGCGCGGTCCGGCGCGGGCGGCTCGAAGCGTCAGCCGCAGGCCCGCCGGTGCTCCGGCCAGCGGTCCTCCCAGAACTCCACGGTCCAGCCGGGCCAGCGCGCGGCGAGGTTACCGGCGTGGGCGCGGGCGGTGTTCAGCCACCAGCCGACCCGGCGCCGCCGCGGGTCCACGTGGATCCCGGCGCCGGCCGGCAGCCGGAAGCTTCCGTGGTCCGGTGCGTCGCGGAGCCGGTCGAGGAGAGCGGGTCCCTCCTCGACCGGATGGTCCGCGATGTCGGCGAGCACGAGGCAGCGGTCGGGCCCGACGGTGACCACGGCCACCATCGGGTCCGGGCCGTCGAACTCCTCGTCCCCCGGTTCCAGCGCCGGGCTGGGGTACACGGCGCCGCTCGCCTCCTCCGTGTCGAGGCCGAGGTGGCCGCGCAGGCCGCGCTGTCCGTCGTAGAGCCAGCGCACCTCCCAGCCGGCCCAGGCGTGCCCCAGAAGCTCCGGGGCGGCGGCCCTGGTCCGCGTCGAGGCGGTGAACCCTTCCCACGCGAAGACCAGCAGGAGCCGGTGCGCCGGGTCGACGAGGACACCCGCCTCGACCATGTCGTCGGGGCCGACGATCACGAAGGCGGCCCGGTTGCCCCCGGTCAGAGCCCCGTGGACTCGCGGAGGCGGGCGGCCGTCTTCGAGGCGTCGTAGTCCGGCGGGACCCCGTCGACGAGGATGACCTCGCCCGCGATGTGGTCCGTGCGCAGCGGGAGGATGGCCTGGTAGGCGGGCGAGTCGTACCAGGCGCGGGCCCGCTCGATGTCCGGGAAGCCGATCATGACGACCGTGCCGGGCCAGGGCCCCTCCTTGACCTCCACCTCGCGGCCGTGGACGAGGAAGCGGCCCTCGAAGGGGTCCATGGTGTCCTGGATCTCCTCGATGTAGCGGAGGATGTCCTCGTTCATCGTCTCGGGCCGGATGTGGGCGATGGCGTACGCGGTCATGGCCTGCTCCCTTGTCCTGTCAACCCGCCGGGTGGCTCCGGCTGTTGAATGGATACTCGCAACCGGCGGCCGGCAAGGCGATTACCCCCGGGGTCATGCCGGGTCGGGCGTGGTGTGCGGCTGGAAGGTGCGCCGGTAGGCGATCGGGGAGACGCCGAGGGCCGTCCGCATGTGCTGGCGCAGGGAGTTGGCGGAGCCGAAGCCCGCCCGGTGGGCGACCAGGTCGACGGGGAGGTCACTGGACTCCAGCAAGTGGCGCGCGATCTCCAGGCGTTGGACGGTGAGCCACTGCACCGGGGTCATGCCGACCTCGTCGCGGAAGCGCCGGGTGAAGGTGCGCAGGCTCATCCGGGCGTGGGCGGCCAGCTCGGCGAGCGTGACCGGCTCGGCGAGGCGCTCCAGGGCCCAGGCGCGGGTCGCGGTGGTGGTGGCGACGGTGGGTTCGGGGACGGGCCGGTCGATGTACTGGGCCTGCCCGCCGTCCCGCCACGGCGGTACGACGCACAGCCGCGCGGCGCGGTTGGCGACGGCGCTGCCGTGGTCCTGGCGGATCAGGTAGAGGCAGAGGTCGACGCCGGCCGCCACTCCCGCCGAGGTGAGGACGTCGCCGTCGTCGACGAAGAGCACCTCCTCGTCGAGGCGCACGAGCGGGAAGGCGCGCTGGAACTCCGGCGCGTGCAGCCAGTGCGTGGTCGCGGGCCGGCCGTCGAGCAGCCCGGCCGCGGCCAGGACGTAGGAACCGGTGCAGAGGGAGACCAGCCGGGTGCCGGGCCTGATCGCGGCGAGGGCGTCGGTCAGCTCCCGCGACAGGGGCGCGCCGTGCGCGAGCTCATCCATGGCGTGGGTGGGCGTGATGATCACGGTGTCGGCGGCGGCGAGCGCCTCCGGACCGGCGCCGACCCCGACGGTGAAGCCCGCGTCACTGGCCACGGGCTGCCCGTCGGCGGTGCAGACGGTCAGCTCGTAGAGCGGCGCGCCGTCGTCGTCGAAGGCGTTGCCGAAGACCCGGGAGGGGATTCCGAGCTCGAACGGGGGGACGCCTTCGAGGGCGAGTACGGCGATGCGATGCATGGCCAGATCCTGACACATGGTGGCCGTTCGGCCAACACCATGGCCGGGTGCCGGCGCCGAAGCTGGTGTCACAGCAGCAGCGGACACACCTGAGGAGAAACACATGCGCGCCGTCGTCGTCAGCCAGTGGGGCGGGCCCGAGGTACTGACCGAGACCGAGCTGGAGCGCCCGGAGCCCGGCATGGGCGAGATCCTGGTCCGGGTCCACGCAGCCGGGGTCAACCCCGTCGACTGGAAGACCCGGGCCTCCGGCGCCCTCATCCCCTGGGGCCCGGTCCCGGCCGTCGGCTGGGACGTGTCCGGCACGGTCGAGGCCGTCGGCCCCGGCGTGACGCTGTTCCAGCCGGGCGACGAGGTCTTCGGCATGCCGCGCTTCCCGGCCCAGGCCGGCGGCTACGCCCAGTACGTCACGGCCACCGCCCGGCACTTCGCCCGCAAGCCCGCCGGCCTCGACCACGTCCAGGCGGCCGCGCTCCCGCTCGCCGCGCTCACCGCGTGGCAGGCCCTGACCGACACCGCGGGCCTGCGGGCCGGGCAGCGCGTGCTCGTGCACGCGGCCGCCGGCGGCGTGGGCCACTTCGCCGTCCAGATCGCCAAGGCGCTCGGCGCGTACGTGATCGGGACCGCCAGCGCCGCCAAGCACGACGGGCTGCGCGCGCTCGGGGCGGACGAGCTGGTCGACTACCGGACCACGGAGTTCGAGGACGTGGTGTCCGAGGTCGACGTCGTGATCGACGCGATCGGCGGCGACTACGGGGCCCGCTCCCTGAAGGTGCTGCGTCCCGGCGGACACCTGATCACCCTGAACGGTCCCGACGACGTGCCGGCCGACGCCGACGGCTTCCGTACCGGCTGGACCCTCGTCGAGCCGGACTACGCGGGCCTGAAGGCCATCGCCGCCCTGGTGGCGGACGGGAAGCTCCGGCCGGTCATCGACACGGTGCTGCCGCTGGAACAGGCCGCGAAGGCCCACGAGCTCGGCGAGCAGGGCCGGACCACCGGCAAGATCGTCCTGACGGTCGCCCAGGCCCCGGCCCAGGCCTAGGCGGAGGCCGTGGCGGCGCGGGTGGTCGTGGCGATGGTGGCCGAGCCGACCACGCGCGTGCCGTCGTACAGCACGATCGCCTGGCCGGGGGCCACGCCGCGGACCGGCTCGGTGAAGGAGACGCGCAGCTCGCCGTCCACCATCTCGGCGAAGACCTCGCCCTCGCCGCCGTGGGCGCGCAGCTGCGCGGTGTACGTGCCCGGGGCGGCGGGCGTGGAGCCGCACCAGCGGGGGCGGATCGCGGTGAGGGCGGTGACGTCGAGGGCCTCGACGGGGCCGACGGTGACGGTGTTGTTCACCGGGGAGATGTCGAGGACGTAGCGCGGCTTGCCGTCGGCGGCCGGGTGGCCGATCCGCAGGCCCTTGCGCTGCCCGATGGTGAAGCCGAAGGCGCCCTCGTGGGTACCGACCTTCTCGCCCGTCGCCCCGTCGACGATGTCGCCCTCGGCCTTGCCCAGGCGGTTCGCGAGGAAGCCCTGGGTGTCGCCGTCGGCGATGAAGCAGATGTCGTGGCTGTCGGGCTTCTTCGCGACGGCCAGGCCCCGCTCCTCGGCCTCGGCGCGGATCTCGTCCTTGGTGGTGAGGGTGTCGCCGAGCGGGAAGAGCGCGTGCGCGAGCTGCTTCTCGTCGAGGACGCCGAGGACGTACGACTGGTCCTTGGCCATGTCGGAGGCGCGGTGCAGCTCGCGGGTGCCGTCCTCGTTCAGGACGACGGTGGCGTAGTGGCCGGTGCAGACGGCGTCGAAGCCGAGGGCGAGGGCCTTGTCGAGCAGCGCCGCGAACTTGATCTTCTCGTTGCAGCGCAGGCAGGGGTTCGGGGTGCGGCCGGCCTCGTACTCGGAGATGAAGTCCTCCACGACGTCCTCGCGGAAGCGCTCGGCGAGGTCCCAGACGTAGAAGGGGATGCCGATGACGTCCGCGGCGCGGCGGGCGTCGCGGGAGTCCTCGATGGTGCAGCAGCCGCGGGCGCCGGTCCGGAAGGACTGCGGGTTCGCGGAGAGCGCCAGGTGGACGCCGGTGACGTCGTGCCCGGCTTCGACCGCGCGGGCGGCGGCGACGGCGGAGTCCACACCGCCGGACATGGCGGCCAGGACGCGAAGGGGGCGGGCGGTGCGCGGCAGGTTCTCAGTCATAGCACCGTCCAGGGTACGGGGAACCGCGCGGTGTCACAGCGCGTTATCGCGTGCAGGGGGTGGTTCGCGTGGGGGACACGGGGAAAAAGGGCGCGTCGCACAGGACGCGCAGGGCGGTGCTGTTCGGGGGGCTCGGGGTCTTCGCGGCCGCGGCCGTCGCCGGGCGGGACGAGGTGGCGCGCGCCTGGTGGCTCGTGCCGGGGGTGTCCAAGCGGCGCGAGGACGGGGCGCTGGACCATGCGGGCGCGAGCTGGACGGCGGCCTCGCCGGCGAACTGGCGGCTGGCGGACCGGCCCGACGACTACCGGGTGGACCGGATAGTCGTCCATGTCACACAGGGCAGCTTCGCCACGTCGGTGGACGCGTTCAGGAATCCGTGGCACAAGGCCTCGGCGCACTACATAGTCCGCCAGGACGGCCACATCGAGCAGATGGTGCGCGAGCTGGACGTCGCCTTCCACTCGGGCAGCCGCTCCATGAACGAGCGCAGCGTCGGCATCGAGCACGAGGGGTTCGTCGACCGGCCGCAGGACTTCACGGACGCGCTGTACGAGGCTTCGGCGCGGCTGGCGGCCGACATCTGCCGGCGGTACGGCATACCGGCGGACCGAAAACACATCCTGGGCCACTCGGAGGTCCCGGGCGCCGACCACACGGACCCGGGCCGCCACTGGGACTGGGACCGGTACATCCGCCTGATCGGCGAGGCCTTGCCGTCCTAGTCTCCCGAGGCCGGTCGGTCCTGCGCGTTCAGCAACGTCGCGAAGGGCACGGTCACCGTCCCGGACGGGTAGCTCATGACCCCGTACCTCTCGCTGGGTTCCTCGTCGCCCGACAGTTCTCCCCGGGAATTGAGAGGCCCGATGTGTGCGCCGAAGTAGGAACCGTCTGCGTTCACCGCCCGATACGAGGTCACGTAGCGCGGCTTTCGCGTCACATTGATGAGGTTGTTGTTGTGGCGCAGTCTGGCGCGGTAAAAGATGTGGTCGTCACAGATTTCGGCGGCACAACCGAAATATTTCCGCTCCTCCTTGCTCCACGAGTAGTGGGGGGAGGAAAATGCGACCTCGTCGATCTTCCCGCGGTCCTTCCTCATGATCTGCAGTTCCGCCGCGGCTTGGATCACGTCGTACGGGGCGTCCTTGGGCAGCTCGACGATCCTTTCCTCCGTGATGACGTCGCCTTGGTCCAGCCAGGATCCCGGTGCGACGATGGAGCCCGTGTGAAGGACGGTGAAGCCTGTCGACCCCACGTGGAGTTCGGTGTCCTCGTCCCACTCCAGGTCTTCTTTCCAGTCCTTCAGCTTGGTGTCCCGCGCGGTGAACGTCGCCGACCGCCCATGCGTCCAGTGGGCGCTGGCGAGAACGTAGACGGGAACGGTCCCGGGGTTCTCGACGCGGATCGTCAGCGGCAGGTAGACGACGGGACGCTTGGGATCCGACCGCGGTTTCCCGAAGGTTGCCTTCACGATGAGGAGCGGCTGCTCGGCATAGGGCTGGTACACGGCCGAGTAGGCCAGATTGGATGCGGCCAGCAGAGCGCTCACCGTCACTCCGACGGCAAAGCCCTTGGGGTGGGGGATCTTCTCCCAGGCGTGGTGCCGGTAGAGGAGCCAGAGCGCCGCCATGGACCAGCACCAGAGCGGAACGAAAGCCTGCAGATAGTGCGTGGACTCCTGCTCCTGGAACCAGACCAGCAGGAACAGGCTGTTGGTGGCCAGCGCGACGAGGGCGCCCAGCACGACCAGTGAACCCGAGTACTTCACATGCCGCTTGCCCCAGAAGTCGATCGCCGCGGCCGCCGCCGCCACCTCCACCACGCCGGCCAGGATGAACAGGAACCCGCTGACGCGGCCCGCGAAGGTGAGCGCTCCGAAGGCGTCCGGCATGCCGACGACGGCGAGCAGGGCCGCGCAGCCGAGCAGCCCGGCCGTCATGAAGGCGACGGTCCCGTACCTGCGCCCCTTACGGTCGGGCCAGACCGAGCTGTCGCCCTCGCGCCAGCGGATGGCGGCCCGGTCCTCGATGTCCATGTCCTCCGGGAATCCGGCGCGGGACAGGATCCTTCGCAGCCCGCGCGGGGACCACGCGCGCCCCGCCGCCTCGCCGCCGATGTCGACCTGGCGCAGGCCCCGGCTGTCGGGCGGCTGTACCACCACCATCGGCCGTTTCGTCATGGGACCAGGCTCAGCCCCGGGCACGGGCCGCGCACCCGGGGTTACTCCACGGCCCGGCCCCCGACTAGCTGAGGCCTGCCGTGCGGGCGCGCTCGACGGCCGGGCCGATGGCGGCCGCCACGGCGGCGACGTCCTCCTTGGTGGACGTGTGGCCGAGCGAGAAGCGCAGGGTGCCGCGGGCCAGCTGCGGGTCGGTGCCGGTGGCGAGCAGGACGTGGCTGGGCTGGGCGACACCGGCCGTGCAGGCGGAGCCGGTGGAGCACTCGATGCCCTGGGCGTCGAGCAGGAGCAGCAGGGAGTCGCCCTCGCAGCCGGGGAAGCTGAAGTGGGCGTTGGCGGGGAGCCGGTCGACCGGGTCGCCGCCGAGGACCGCGTCCGGCACCTCGCGCAGGACGGCGGCGATCAGCTCGTCGCGCAGTGCGCCGACCTCCGCGGCGAAGCGCTCGCGGCGCTCGGCGGCGAGGACGGCGGCCACCGCGAAGGCGGCGATGGCCGGGACGTCGAGGGTCCCGGAGCGGACGTGCCGCTCCTGGCCGCCGCCGTGCAGGACGGGTACGGGGGTCTGGTCGCGGCCCAGGAGCAGCGCCCCGATGCCGTACGGGCCGCCGATCTTGTGGCCGCTGACGGCCATGGCGGCGAGGCCGCTGTCGCCGAAGCGGACGTCGAGCTGACCGAAGGCCTGGACGGCGTCGGAGTGCAGCGGGATCGCGAACTCGCGGGTGACTGCAGCGAGTTCGGCGACCGGCATGACGGTGCCGATCTCGTTGTTGGCCCACATGACGGTGGCCAGGGCCACGTCGTCGGGGTTGCGGGCGATGGCTTCGCGCAGGGCGTCGGGGTGCACGCGCCCGTGGCGGTCCACCGGCAGGTATTCGACCTGGGCGCCCTCGTGCTCGGCGAGCCAGTGCACCGCGTCGAGGACCGCGTGGTGCTCGACGGGGCTGGACAGGACGCGGGTCCGGGCGGGGTCCTGGTCGCGGCGGGCCCAGTAGAGGCCCTTGACGGCGAGGTTGTCGGCCTCCGTGCCGCCGGCGGTGAAGACCACCTCGCTGGGGCGGGCGCCGATCGCCTCGGCGAGGGCCTCGCGGGCCTCCTCCACGGTACGGCGGGCGCGGCGGCCGGCGGCGTGCAGGGAGGACGCGTTGCCCGTTGCGGCGAACTGCGCGGTCATCGCCGCAGCGGCCTCCGGAAGCATCGGAGTGGTGGCGGCGTGGTCGAGGTAGGCCATGATCCCCCGATTCTACGAGCCCTTGGCCGCGGCCCTTCCCCCGGCGCCGGTCACCACCGCCGAACCTGTGCGCCTCACTCGCCGGCGAGGCCGGATCTGGCCGGTGCCCACCGCTTCATTTTCAGGAAGCGGCGCGCGGGGCGCGGGCCAACTGGCGGGACTGGGCCACCAGGCGGTCCGTGGAGTCCCAGACCTCCGCGTCCTCCTCCAGGAAGCCGCCGGCCAGGTTGCGGGTCGTGATCGAGACCCGCAGCGGGCCCGGCGCCGGACGGTGGCGGATGTGCGTGGTGAGCTCCACCGTCGGGGTCCAGCCCAGCAGACCCAGGTCGAAGGCGGTCGGCGGCAGCGCGTCCACCGCGAGCAGCAGCGACAGCGGGTCCGCGTCGCGCCCGTCGGCGAGTTCGAACCAGGCCCGCATCTCGCCCTTGCCCGACGGCGCGCCCAGCGCCCAGCCCGCAGTCGCCGGGTCCAGCCGCAGCCGGAGCCGGTCCACGATCGCGGAGCTGCCGGGGATCGGGGCCGGGCCGGCCTCGGGGCCGAGGCAGTCCTCGTACGGGGGGATGGCCGGGGGCAGCGCCGTCGTGCGGACGTCGTCCGGCAGGGAGGCCAGGTCGCCGTAGGAGGCGAGGACGCGGATGCGCTCGACCTCGGCGCCGTTCTCGTCGTACTGGAACAGCGAGGCCTGGCCGGTGGAGAGGGTGCGGCCGACCCGTACGACCTGCGTGCGGATGACCGCGGGGCCGGGCGCGGAGGAGGTCAGGTAGTGCGCCGAGACCGTGAAGGGGTCCGGGTGCGGCAGGGCCGCGGACAGGGCGCGGCCGACCAGGGCCAGCAGGTAGCCGCCGTTGACGGCGGCGATGATCGTCCAGCCGGCGGAGAGTTCGGCGTCGTAGACCCCGGGCTCGCCCGCACGGGCGGTGACCGTGGTGTCGCGGTCGAACTCGCTGTCGCCGATGGATGACTGGGTCGCTGCGTGTGACATGGAACGAACGTACACCGAGGTAGTTACTAAGCGGTAGCTTTTCTTTGCTACGTCCTCGTTACGGCTCTTCGGCCACCGACGAACGGCGGTTCCAGGCCAGCGGCGCCCGCAAGTGGTAGCGCATGGCGAGGAGCCGCAGGACGAAGGTGGTCACGATCGCGAGGGTGGTCGTGACGGCGTTGAGGACGTCGAAGCCGATGAAGACGGCGACCAGCGAGGCCCCCACGATGGCGGGGACGGCGTACATCTCGCGGTCGCGCAGCAGCGAGGGGACCTCGTTGACGAGCACGTCGCGCAGTACGCCCCCGCCGACGGCCGTGGCCAGGCCCAGCGCGGCGGACGCGGTGAGGCCGAGGCCGTACTCGTACGCCTTGGTCGTGCCCGTCACGCAGAACAGGCCGAGGCCGGCGGCGTCGAAGACGTTGATGGCACGGTTGATCCGCTGGACCTCGGGGTGCAGGAAGAAGACGAGCGCGGCGGCGATCAGCGGGGTGACGAAGAAGCTGAGGTCGCCGAAGGCGGCCGGCGGCACCGCTCCGATGACGAGGTCGCGGAAGAGGCCGCCGCCGAGGGCGGTGACGAGGGCGAGAACGGCGATGCCGAAGACGTCGAAGTTCTTGCGGACGGCCAGCAGTGCGCCGGCGGTTGCGAAGACGAAGATGCCCGCGAGGTCCAGGGCGTGCTGGATGCCGGGCGGGAAGAGATCGTGGAGCACGGGGCCCATTGTGCCGGGTGCCTCGCGGCGGGCTGGTCCGGGACGCCGCTCGGCTCCGCCGGGGTTGGCCGTCAGCCGGCGCGGCTCCGTGACCTGGGGCTCCGCCCCAGACCCCGCGCCTCAAACGCCGGCGGGGCTGGGCTGTGGCCCGGCGGAGCCGGAGCAGCACGGGCTGGATTGCGGCCCGGCGGGGCTGGAGGTCCAGGCCCGCCGGGTTGCGTTGCTACTCCGCGATCGCGCTCGCCGCGCCCGGGAGGGGCGCGTCGCCCGGGGCCTGGTCCGGGGCGTTCTCCGGGTGGTGGCAGGCCACCTGGTGGCCGGTCTTCAGGGCGACCAGCGGCGGCTCCTGCGTGGTGCAGAGCTGCGTCGCCTTCCAGCACCGCGTGTGGAAGCGGCACCCGCTCGGCGGCGAGATCGGCGAGGGCACGTCGCCCTTGAGGAGGATGCGGCCGCTCTTCACGCCGCGCCTGCGCGGGTCCGGCACCGGCACGGCCGACATGAGGGCCGTCGTGTACGGGTGCATCGGCGCCTGGTACAGCGACTTGTTGTCGGCCAGCTCGACGATCTTGCCGAGGTACATCACCGCGATGCGGTCCGAGACGTGACGGATGACCGACAGGTCGTGCGCGATGATCACGTACGTGAGGCCGAGCTCCTCCTGTAGGTCGTCCAGCAGGTTGACCACCTGGGCCTGGATGGACACGTCCAGCGCCGACACCGGCTCGTCCGCGACGACCAGCTTCGGCTTGAGGGCCAGTGCCCGGGCGATGCCGATGCGCTGCCGCTGGCCGCCCGAGAACTCGTGCGGGTAGCGGTTGTAGTGCTCGGGGTTGAGGCCCACCAGCGACAGCAGCCGCTGGACCTCCGCCTTGATGCCGCCCTCGGGGGTGACCTTCTGGAGCTTGAACGGCGCGCCGACGATCGTGCCGACCGTGTGCCGCGGGTTCAGCGAGCCGTACGGGTCCTGGAAGATCATCTGCACGTCGCGGCGCAGCGGGCGCATGCCGGCCACACCCAGGTGCGTGATGTCCTTGCCCTCGAACTCGACCGTGCCGCCGGACGGTTCGAGGAGCCGGGTGATCAGCCGGCCCATGGTCGACTTGCCGCAGCCGGACTCGCCGACGATGCCGAGGGTCTCACCCCGCCGGACGTCGAAGTCGATGCCGTCGACGGCCTTGACCGCGCCCGCCTGGCGGCGCAGCAGCCCCTTGGTGATGGGGAAGTGCTTGGTCAGACCAGTGACCTTGAGCAGGGGCTCGGGAGAGTCCGAGGCCTGCTGGGGAAGGGTGACCGTCTCGGTCTTCTTGATCTCGGTCACAGCTTCGGCGCAATCTCTTCGGTCCAGATCCGGGTCCGCTCCTCCTGTGACATGTGACAGGCGGACCAGTGGCGGCTTTCGTCCTCCGTGAGTTCCGGCCGCACCGTGCGGGTGACGTTGCCCTTGGGTACGTCGGCGTACGGGCACCGGGGGTGGAAGGCGCAGCCGCTGGGGATGTTGATGAGGCTGGGCGGCGAGCCCTTGACCGGGATGAGGCGCTCGGTCTGGTCGCGGTCGATGCGCGGCATCGAGCCCAGCAGGCCCCAGGTGTAGGGGTGGCGGGGCTCGTAGAAGACCTTCTCGGCCGTGCCCCGCTCGACGCACCGGCCGCCGTACATGACCAGCAGTTCGTCGGCCATCTCGGCGACCACGCCGAGGTCGTGCGTGATCATGATGACCGCGGAGCCGAACTCCTGCTGGAGGTCCCGGATGAGGTCGAGGATCTGCGCCTGGACGGTGACGTCCAGTGCGGTCGTCGGCTCGTCCGCGATGAGCAGCTCGGGGTTGTTGACCAGGGCCATCGCGATCATCGCGCGCTGGCGCATACCGCCGGAGAACTCGTGCGGGTAGCTGTCGACGCGCTTGTGGGGCTCGGGGATGCCGACGCGGTCGAGGAGTTCGACGGCCCGCTTGAGGGCGGTCTTCTTGTCGACCTTGTTGTGGACCCGGTAGGCCTCGGAGATCTGCTTGCCGATGGTGAAGTACGGGTGCATCGCGGACAGCGGGTCCTGGAAGATCATCGCGATCTCCCGGCCGCGCAGCTTGCGCACCTCGTCCTCGGGCGAGGAGAGCAGTTCCTTGCCGTTCAGCCAGATCTCGCCGGAGATACGGGCCCGCTGGCGGCCGTACTGGCCGACCCGGTGCAGGCCCATGATGCCCAGCGAGGTGACCGACTTGCCGGAGCCGGACTCGCCGACGATGCCGAGCGTCTTGCCCTTCTCCAGGGTGAAGGAGAGTCCGTCGACGGACTTGACCAGGCCGTCCTCGGTCGGGAAGTGCACCTTGAGGTCGCGGACCTCCAGGAAGGAGGTGGCGGGGACGGAGCCGGTGACGGGCGCGTTGGGTGCCTGCGCCCCCGTCGTACCGCTCTTGGTCAGGTCGGTCATGACAGCCTCACTCGGGGGTCGATCACCGCGTACAGGAGGTCGACGACGAGGTTCGCGACGACGACGAAGAAGGCGGAGATCAGGGTGATGCCAAGGATGACCGGCAGGTCGTGCTCGCTGATGGCGCGGACAGCGCTGTAGCCGAGGCCGTGCAGCGAGAACGTGTACTCGGTCAGGACCGCACCGCCCATGAGGGCGCCGAGGTCCAGGCCCAGGACGGTCAGGATCGGCGTCATCGTGGAGCGCATGGCGTGCTTGCCGATGACGACGGGTTCCGTCAGACCCTTGGCGCGCGCGGTGCGGATGTAGTCCTCGTTGAGGACTTCGAGCATCGTCGCGCGGGTGAGCCGGGCGTACATCGCCGCGTACAGGAAGGCGAGCGAGACCCACGGCAGGATCATCCCGTTGAACCAGGTGCCCGGGTCGTCGGCGAAGGCCGCCTCCGGGCGTCCGAACCAGCCGAGCTGGTCCGAGAAGAGGGCGATGGCGAGCATGCCCGTGAAGTAGATGGGGAGGGAGACGCCGGCGAGGGCGACGCCCATGGCCGAGCGGTCCAGGACCGTACCGCGCTTGAGGGCGGAGATGACGCCGGTGGCGACACCGCCGATGACCCAGAGCACGACGGCGCCCGCGGCGAGCGAGAGGGTGACCGGCAGCCAGTCGAGCAGCAGCGGCCAGACCTCCTGCTCGGTCTTGAAGGAGTAGCCGAAGCAGGGCGCGGCGCATTGCGTGACGTCGGAGCCGTTGGCGTACGTGCGACCCGCCACCAGCCCGACGATGAACTTGCCGAACTGGACGAGGATCGGGTCGTCGAGACCCATCTTCTGCCGGATGCCCTCGATGGCGGCGGGGTCGGACTGCTTGCCGACGAAGTACAGCGCCGGATCCGTCCCGATCATCTTCGGGAAGAGGAAGAAGATTCCGAAGGTCACCAAGCAGATGACCAACAGCATGACGATGACGGCGAAGAACCGCCGGATGAGATATGCAAGCACTGCGCTCGGCCTGGCCGAGACCCGGGGGCGCCCTCTTCTGGAGAGCGCCCCCCGGCCGCGACCGCGGCCATCACCTGCCCTTCGTGCCTAGCGGGTGTGGCACTGGAACTCTGAACTGGACTGGCGGACGGTTACTTCGTGACGCCGAGGGAGGCGTAGTCGTACCGGCCGTTGTAGGCGTCGGAGGTGTAGGCGTTGGTCAGCCGGGTGCTGCGCCAGGTGATCGTCTTGTCGTAGACGAAGGGCAGGTAGACCGCGGCCTCGGAGACCTTCTGGTTCATCTGCTTGTAGATCTCGCCGGCCTTGGCCGGGTCCGTCTCCGCGATGGCCTTGTCGAACAGGCCGTTGATGACCGGGTCGTTCAGCTCGGAGAAGTTGTTGTTGCCGCTCTGGAGGATGAAGCGACCGTCGACCAGCGGCTGGGAGAAGCCCTGCCCGGTCGGGAAGTCGGCGCCCCAGCCCATGATGATGATGCCGTAGCCCTTGTCCTTGACGACCTTCGGCGAACCGATGATCCCGGAGGTCTGGGCGCCGTCGAACTGCTCGACCTGCGCGTCGATGCCGACCTGCTTCAGGGCGTTCTGCAGCGAGACGGCCGTGGCGACCTCGACCGGCTTGTTGTTGCGGACGGCGATGGTGGTCTTGAAGCCGCCCTCCTTGCCGCAGGCCTTCAGGGCGGCCTTGGCCTTCTCGACGTTCGGCTTGCCGTCGTTCGTCAGGACCTCGTACGGGTCGTACTTGCCGTCCGAGCCCTTGATGCCCAGCGGGAGCATGTTGGGGGCGATGTCGCCACCGGCCTGCGGGCCGCCGCGGGCGGTCTGCAGGGACTTGTGGTCGGCCGCGTAGATGACGGCCTTGCGGCACTCGATGTTGTCGAACGGCGCGACGGTCTGCGGGAAGACGGCGTACCGGATGAAGCCGGTCTGGCCGTTGTCCAGGTTGCTCTTGTGGTCCTTCAGCGCGGTGGCGCGGGCCGCCTGGCCGATGCCGGTCGCGTTGATGTCGACGTCGAACTCGCCGTTCATCAGGCGCTTGTCCATGTCGTCCGCGTTCGCCATGAACGTGACCGAGATGGTGTCCGGGAGCGCCTTGCGGATGGTGTCCGACTCGGGCTTCCAGTTCGCGTTGCGCGAGAGCTTCATGCTCTTGTTGGACTCGTACGAGTCGATCTTGTACGGGCCGTTGGAGAAGGGCTTCAGGCCGTACTTGGACGCCGTGTCCTTCTCCTGCTTGACCGGGCTCGCCGCCGGCATGGCCAGCATCTGCTCGAAGTCACCGTTGGGCGCCGGGAGCTTGAAGATGATGGTCTTCGCGTCCGGGGTCTCGATCGCCTTGAGGCCGAGCTTGTCCGGGGCGGTGTCCTTGTACGGACCCGGGTACTCGGTCTTCGGGTCGAGGACCTGCATCAGGTAGACCGGGCCACCGGAGATGACGTCCTGGGCCCAGGTGCGCTCGATGCCGTACTTCACGTCCTGGGCGGTGACGGGGGTGCCGTCCTCCCAGCTCACATTGTCCTTGAGGGTGTACTTGTACGTCTTGCCGCCGTCGCTGATCTCGGCCTTGGCGGTGGCGAGGTCGGGCTCCAGGTCGGCGCTCTGCTCACCCGGGGCAGCCTTGTAGCTGACCAGCTGACGCGTGTAGTAGCGGGCGAAGTCCCACATGAAGCCGTAGTAGCCGCGCTGCGGGTCCCACGAGTCGGCTTCCTGGGTACCGACGAACTTGAGCTCGCCGCCCTTCTTGTCCGACGCGTTGGCGATCTTGCCTATGCCGGCGTTGAAGCCACCGCCGGCGGCAGCGGGCTTGTCGTTCTTGTCGTCGCCGCCACAGGCGGTCGCGGTCAGCATGACCGCGAGCACGACGGCCGTGCCAGCGGCAAGCCTGCGCTTCGACGTGCGATGGGTAGTCACGATGCTCGCAACCCTCCGTTGTAGTTCCGGTGTACGTACGGCTCGAAGCCGGTTCCTGGTTTGCCCTGCGGTGGCTAGCGGGAGCCCTTCGGGTCGAGGGCGTCACGGACGCCGTCGCCGAAGAGGTTGAAGGCCAGCACGGTGATGAAGATCGCCACGCCGGGGAAGATCATGAAGAGCGGATCGTCCTCGTAGGTCCGCACAGCCGTTGAGAGGGTCTCTCCCCAGGACGGTGTGGGCGGCTTGACGCCGACACCGAGGAAGCTCAGCGCGGCCTCGGTGAGCACGTTGGTGGGGATCATCAGCGTCGTGTAGACGGTGATCGGGGCCACCAGGTTCGGAAGCAGTTCGCGGAAGAGGATGTACGTCCGGCCGGCGCCCAGGCTGCGCGCCGCCTCGACGTACTCGCGTTCGCGCAGCGACAGCGTCTGGCCCCGGACGATGCGGCCGATGTACGGCCAGCCGAAGAAGCCGATGACGAGCACCAGCACCGCGATGCGCAGTCCCGATCCCTCGAAGCCCCACAGCTTGCCGGGGACGACGGAGATCAGCGCGATGATGAAGAGCAACTGCGGGAAGGCGAGCAGCAGGTCCATGACGCGGCTGATCGCCGCGTCGACCCAGCCGCCGAAGTAGCCGGCGATGATGCCGAAGACGGTGCCCAGCGAGACCGCCACGAAGGCGGACAGGAAGGCCACCAGCAGCGAGATGCGGGCGCCGTAGACGATCCGGCTGAAGACGTCGCGGCCGTTGACCGGCTCGATGCCCAGCAGGAAGTCGCCGTTCATGCCGCCTCGGGGGCCTGCCGGCAGACCGAGCAGCGGGTCCAGCAGGTCCTCGTGCAGCTCCTCCGGCGGGTGGCCGAGGAGGTTGACGATCAACGGCGCGAAGATCGCGACGAGGATCAGCAGGAGCACGATGACGCCGCCGGCGAGTGCGACCTTGTCACGCTTGAGCCGGAGCCAGGCGATCTTCCACGGTGAGCGCCCCTCGATCGCCTTCTGCGGGAGGTCGGGGGCGGCCACGGCCGCGGGCTCGGCCGCGCTGGTGTCGTGCAGTGGTGCCGTCATCGTGGTGGGGACCCCTCTCGGCCGACGGTGGCCGGCCCATGCCCGCCGCTGTGGCGGCTTGGTTCTTTCGGCGTCGCTGATGGTGCGAATGGCACGAATTGCGCCTGAAGTGCACGTGAAGAGCCGGTGGTTGTGGGATTGACCGGCCTTCGGTGGGGGGAGTCTTCAACGGGCTCAGGAGCAGCCGCCAGACCTGCCGGGGATGTGATGCGCAACCGTGATCTGCGCCTGCACCTTCCGTTATCCGAACGGCCGGTTCTGGTCAGCGGTGAAAGAGGGACCGTACGGCGCGGAACGGACATCAGGCCCAAGTGCCATTTCCGGTCCGCTATTTGGGCGGAATCAACGGATAAGCCGAAGGCCGCACCGGAGGGGACCGGTACGGCCTTCGGACGTGATGTCTTGATATGCGGTCAGTACGGCGGGGCCTGGCCCTCGCGGTCGTAGAACGGCCGGGTCTGCGCGCGCAGCCACATCGCCACGGGGTCGTGCTCGTCCGCCAGCGCCACCGTGCACACCGGCACCCCCTCGGGCACCGCGCCGACCGACTGGCGCATCATCTCCCGTACGGACTCCAGCGCGGGCGCGGAGGCGTCGTACAGGTCGAGCCCCACCGCGAGGTACGGGGAGCCGAGCGCGGGCTGCACCCAGGCGCGCCGCAGCGAGCGCACGGCGGGCGTGCGGTGCGCGTGCTGGGTGAGCAGGCCGTAGAACTGCGGGAGCTCGATGGCGGGCTCGGACAGCCGCAGCGGTCCGGCCGGCATCCGGTCCAGGCCGGTCGCGATCCGGCGCAGGTCGGCCCACGGGATGCCGACGCCGCCGCCCTGGGCGTGCGGATTGAGCCACAGGCCCCAGCGGTCGGGGTAGAGGGCGCGGGCGATGTCCCGGCCGGTGACCACCTCGTAGCCGCGGTTCCAGCCGCTGGCGGCCAGCTCCTGTGGGGAGGTCACGCAGGGCGCGTAACCCAGGCCCTCGACCTCCATGCCCGCGTACTGGGCGTCCGGGGAACCCGGCTGCCCCTGCCAGAGCAGCATCCACAGCCTGCCCTCGGCGAGGGCGTGCAGCATTGACTCGTAGCTCTCATAGCGCCCGGGAGTCACCTGGCGCAGCATGTGCTCGACCTGCCCGGCCGCGGCCGTGCCTGACGCACTCACCCGGTACCCCTCTTCGTCCGCCCGTCGTCCACGCGTGCCCAGGCCACGCGTGCGGCCAGGAGATGTAACCAGCTTAATCGGGTCTACGGCAGGTAGAAGGGGCGTACGCGCGTAACGATGAAGTCGGTCACGGGGTCCTGGACCGCGTCCAGGAGGATCAACTGCACGGGCCAGGGCGCCGGAACCCGGGTCAGGGCCCGGCCCAGCGCCTCCATCGGGGCGTTTCGCATCTCGGGCTCCCATCCCACCAGCTGGACACCGATGTAGAGCTCGGGCGCGCCTCCCTCGACGCTGGCGAGGCAGCGGGACGCGGAGGCGACCACGCCGGTGGCGCGGAACTCCTCGGCGGCGGCGGCCAGGAAGTCGACCGGGTCTTCCTGCCAGTCGGGTTCGTAGAGCCGCACACGGCCGCCGGTGGCCGTGCCGTCGAGGGGGGTGCGGCCGGTGCGGCAGAGCTCCGCGACGGCGGGCGGGGGCAGGGGGACGCCGACCGCGCCCTCGGGGTTCACGGCGATGCCGAGCTGCGGGGGCAGGCCGCGGGCGAACTCGACGGCCGGGGCGACCGCGAAGGCCATGGCGGGGCCGGCGCAGGAGCGGAACTGAGCCTCGGAGCTGTAGACCGGGACGTACGCCGCGCCGGCGATCTCCATGGTGGGGAGGGTGAGGGCGGCGCGCTCGGGCCCGCCGCCGTCGGGCAGCGGGACCCATACGTGGCTGCGCCCCAGCACCTCCAGGATCCGCGCTCCGGCGTCGGCCTGCCCCAGCGCCGCGCCGAGCACGTGCTCCAGCTCATTTCCCGGCCAGCCGCCGCCGCTCTGCATGTGCGTGTGCCCTTCGGTTGGGTCCCGGTGTGTCGTCGCACCGAGGCTATCGGCCGCCGGGCCGGGCCCCACCGCGGGGCTCCGCCCCCAAGGCCCGCGGTGGGGGGTCAGGCGTCGGCGCGGGGGTGGAAGGCGATGCGGGTCACCGCGGCGGCCGAGCGGCGGTCCAGGAGGACCACCGAGGCGCAGCCGGGCGGGAGGTGGCCGGCCTCCGCGTCGCTCAGCAGCCGTGCCACCGCGCCGCGGTGGCGGGCGAAGGCGTACGCCGAGACGCCCCGGCCCCGCGCGGCCTGGCCGGACAGCGCCTCCTGCGCGGTGGTGTCCAGCAGCAGCAGGTGCAGCGCCCGGCCCCGGCGCCGCGCGGCCGCCGCGAGCAGGCCCCGTACCCAGCTCTGCGTACCGCAGTCGTGGACGACGACCGACGCACCGGAGCGCAGGGTCCGCCACAGGCCGCGGTAGTGGGCGACGCGGACCAGCGGCCGGTAGACGGCGTACGGCAGGGCCCCCGGCATCCGCCGCTCCCAGCGCTCGCGGGTGTCCTGGGAGTCGATCGCCCCGCCCTCGGCCGCCGCCCGCTTGATCAGCGTGCTCTTGCCGCCGCCCGGCAGCCCGGACACCACCACGATGTCCCCCTCGGCGAAGCCGAGCCGCTGCGGGCCGCGCACCCCCGGACCGCGCAGGTCCCGTACCGGCCCGCGGGCAGCCTCGCGCACGCGTCCCCGCTGCGCCGGCATCCCCGCCACGGACCCCGTCGCCGCCAGCGCTCCGAATCTCCGCACAGTGCTCGCCTCCCCCGAATCGGGCTCCCGGGAGCCCATGCCCACTGAGTGTAAAGAGACGGTAATCCGGCAGCCCCGGTTCCGGTCCGTACGCTCTTTCGACCCCCCACGCCCAATCCGCGCCGCACCGTGCAATGATGTGCGCCATCTGGACACCAACTGCATACCGGCCGCTTGAATCCGCGCGGGAGAGTCCCGGCACGCCGCAAGGCCGTGTCCGGGCGCCGAAGGAGCAAGTACCTCCCTTGAATCTCTCAGGCCCCGTACCGCGTGGATGAGGCAGATCTGAAAAGCGAGCCGCGCCACCCGTCTCCGTGACACCGGCGTGCGCTCCACCCAAGGTGCAAGTCGACGATCCCCCGGCATCCGGGGCCTCTCGGCGAACCTCTCAGGTTCCGATGACAGATGGGGAGGATCCTCCTCGTCATGTCATGCCCTGGGACCCGGGAGCCACACCCATGAGCACTGCCCCCCGCCTGACCGCCCTCGATGCGCTGCACCGTTCGCTCGGTGCGACCATGACCGACTTCGCGGGCTGGGACATGCCCCTTCGGTACGCGAGCGAGCGCGACGAGCACAACGCCGTCCGCACCAAGGCCGGCCTGTTCGACCTCTCCCACATGGGCGAGATCACCCTGACCGGCCCGGAGGCCGTCAAGGCCCTGGACCACGCGCTGGTCGGCAACATCTCCACCGTCGGCGTCGGCCGCGCCCGCTACACGCACATCTGCCAGGAGGACGGCGGGATCGTCGACGACCTGATCGTCTACCGCCTGGGCGAGACCGAGTACATGGTCGTCGCCAACGCCTCCAACGCCCAGGTCGTCCTCGACGCCCTCACCGAGCGCGCCGCCGGCTTCGACACCGAGGTCCGCGACGACCGCGACGCGTACGCCCTGCTCGCCGTCCAGGGCCCCGAGTCCCCCGGCATCCTGGCGTCCCTGACCGACGCCGACCTGGACGGGCTGAAGTACTACGCCGGCCTGCCCGGCACGGTGGCCGGGGTGCCCGCGCTGATCGCGCGTACGGGCTACACCGGCGAGGACGGCTTCGAGCTGTTCGTCTCCCCCGAGCACGCCGTGGAGCTGTGGCAGGCGCTGACCAAGGCCGGCGAGGGCGTCGGCCTGGTCCCGGCCGGCCTGTCCTGCCGCGACACCCTGCGCCTGGAAGCGGGCATGCCGCTGTACGGGCACGAGCTGACCACCTCCCTCACCCCGTTCGACGCGGGCCTGGGCCGGGTCGTGAAGTTCGAGAAGGAGGGCGACTTCGTGGGCCGCGCCGCCCTGGAGGCCGCCGCCGAGCGGGCCGCCACCAACCCGCCGCGCAAGCTGGTCGGTCTGATCGCCGAGGGCCGCCGCGTCCCGCGCGCCGGCTTCCCGGTCGTGGCCGACGGCCAGGTCATCGGCGAGGTCACCTCGGGCGCCCCGTCCCCGACGCTGGGCAAGCCGATCGCGATGGCGTATGTCGACGCGGCACACGCCGCGCCCGGCACCTCCGGCGTCGGCGTGGACATTCGCGGTACGCATGAGCCGTACGAGGTCGTGGCCCTGCCGTTCTACAAGCGGCAGAAGTAGCCCGTACGCGGCGCTGCCGCACGGGTACCCCGTACAGAGCCGTCTCAGTACCCAAGACCACCGTTCGTATCCACTCCCCCGCATCCAGGAGAATCAGGTCATGAGCAACCCCCAGCAGCTGCGTTACAGCAAGGAGCACGAGTGGCTGTCGGACGCCGAGGGCGGCGTCTCGACGGTCGGCATCACGGAGTTCGCGGCCAACGCGCTCGGTGACGTCGTCTACGCCCAGCTCCCCGAGGTCGGCGACACGGTGACCGCGGGCGAGACCTGCGGCGAGCTGGAGTCGACCAAGTCGGTCAGCGACCTGTACTCCCCCGTCACCGGTGAGGTCGTCGAGGCCAACCAGGACGTCGTGGACGACCCGTCGCTGGTGAACTCGGCGCCGTTCGAGGGCGGCTGGCTCTTCAAGGTGCGCGTCACGGAGGAGCCGGCCGACCTGCTCTCCGTCGACGAGTACGCCAAGCTCACCGCCGGTAACTGACCCCAGGGGACCCTGATGTCTGTACTGAACACCCCTCTCCACGAGCTCGACCCGGACGTCGCCGCCGCCGTCGACGCCGAGCTCGTGCGCCAGCAGTCGACCCTGGAAATGATCGCGTCGGAGAACTTCGCTCCGGTCGCCGTCATGGAGGCCCAGGGCTCGGTCCTGACCAACAAGTACGCCGAGGGCTACCCCGGTCGCCGCTACTACGGCGGCTGCGAGCACGTCGACGTGGTCGAGCAGATCGCGATCGACCGCATCAAGGCGCTGTTCGGCGCCGAGGCCGCGAACGTGCAGCCCCACTCGGGTGCGCAGGCGAACGCGGCCGCGATGTTCGCGCTGCTGAAGCCGGGCGACACGATCATGGGCCTGAGCCTGGCCCACGGCGGTCACCTGACCCACGGCATGAAGATCAACTTCTCCGGCAAGCTCTACAACGTGGTCCCGTACCACGTCGACGAGTCCGGCCAGGTGGACATGGCCGAGGTCGAGCGCCTCGCCAAGGAGTCCAAGCCGCAGCTGATCGTCGCCGGCTGGTCCGCCTACCCGCGCCAGCTGGACTTCGCCGCCTTCCGCCGCATCGCGGACGAGGTCGGCGCGTACCTGATGGTCGACATGGCGCACTTCGCGGGCCTGGTCGCCGCGGGCCTGCACCCGAACCCGGTGCCCCACGCCCACGTCGTGACCACCACCACGCACAAGACCCTCGGCGGTCCGCGCGGCGGTGTCATCCTGTCGACCCAGGAGCTGGCCAAGAAGATCAACTCCGCGGTCTTCCCGGGTCAGCAGGGCGGCCCGCTGGAGCACGTGATCGCCGCCAAGGCGGTCTCCTTCAAGGTCGCGGCCTCGGAGGAGTTCAAGGAGCGCCAGGTGCGCACCCTCGAAGGCGCGAAGATCATCGCCGAGCGCCTGGTGCAGCCGGACGTCACCGAGGTCGGCGTCTCCGTCCTCTCCGGCGGCACCGACGTTCACCTGGTCCTGGTCGACCTGCGCAACTCCGAGCTGGACGGCCAGCAGGCCGAGGACCGGCTCCACGAGATCGGCATCACGGTCAACCGGAACGCCATCCCGAACGACCCGCGGCCGCCGATGGTCACCTCGGGCCTGCGGATCGGTACGCCGGCCCTGGCCACGCGCGGTTTCGGCGCCGAGGACTTCACCGAGGTCGCGGAGATCATCGCGGCCGCGCTGAAGCCGGCGTACGACGGCGAGGACCTCAAGGCGCGCGTCTCCGCGCTCGCCGCGAAGTTCCCGCTGTACCCGACGCTCTAGGCGACGGCCTGGGAGGGCCCGGCCTTGTTCTGCACAGGGCCGGGCCCTTTTCATGACCAAAGCCCCGGGCGGATGCGGCCCATTGCCACTGAATTTACCAAGAAATGGCAAATAGGCTCCGCGTGAGAGCAGGACGGCATCCCCCGGCAGGACGGAAACGCACGCATGGACATGAGCGCAGCCAACAAGAAGGGCCTCGGTCTCTTCTCGTTGATGATGATCGGCGTAGGTTCGATCTTCGGGTCGGGATGGCTCTTCGGCGCCGGCACGGCCGCCCAGGTCGCCGGTCCCGCGGCGCTCGTGGCCTGGGTCATCGGCGCCGTGTTCATCGGCATGATCGCCATGTCCTACGCCGAGGTCGGCGCGGCCTACCCGATCCCCGGCGGCATGGCCCGGTACGGCAGCCTCTCGCACGGCCCGGTGCTCGGCTTCATCACCGGCTGGGCGGTGTGGATCGCGGTCGCCTCGCTGATCCCGATCGAGTCGATCGCCGCGACCCAGTACATGTCCTCGTGGAGCTTCGGCTGGGCCGAGGACCTGGTCGACGCCGGGTCCCACCAGCTGACCACCTTCGGCATGTTCGTGGCGCTGGCGCTCACCTTCCTGCTGTGGCTGTCCTGCTACTGGTCGGTCCAGCTCCTGGCGAAGATCAACGCCGCCCTGACCGTGGTCAAGTTCGCCATCCCGGTCCTCGCGGTCGTCGCGCTGATCGCCTCCGGCTTCCACACCGACAACTTCACGGCCCACGGCGGCTTCGCCCCGAACGGCTGGACCGCCGTCCTGACCGCCGTCACCACCTCGGGCGTGATCTTCGCCTTCAACGGCTTCCAGGCCGTCGTCAACCTCGGCGGCGCCGCCAAGAACCCGGGCCGGGCCATCCCGATCGCCCTGGTCGGCGCGCTCTGCCTGGGCCTGGTGATCTACCTCGCCCTGCAGACGGCCTTCCTGGGCGCCGTACCGCCGGAGCACCTGGCGCAGGCCGGCGGCTGGTCGGGCGTGAACTTCAACTCGCCCTTCGCCGAGCTCGCCAAGCTGCTGATGATCCACTGGGTGGTGGTGATGCTGCAGTTCGGCGCCTTCATCTCCCCCGCCGGCTCCAACATCGCCAACGTCGCCTCGGCCGCGTACATGGTCCGCAACATCGCCGAGACCGGCTTCTTCCCCAAGCGGCTCATGCGGACCCACCCCGTGTACGGGACCGCGCGCCCGGCGATGTGGACCAACCTCGGCTTCTCCGTCCTGCTGCTGGTCACCGTCGGCCACAGCTGGAAGACCCTGGCCCCGGTCATCTCGGCCGCCATGGTCATCTCGTACCTGATCGGCCCGATCGCGGTGGGCGTCTTCCGCCGCACCAAGCCCGGCCTGCCCCGCCCCTTCCGGCTGCCCGCCGCGAAGATCCTCTGCCCGCTGACCTTCGTCTTCGCCGCCTGCGCGCTGTACTGGTCGAAGTGGCCGAACACCGGCATCGTCACCGCGCTGACGCTGCTGGCCGCCCCGATCGCGGCGCTGGTGCTCCACCGCAAGGGGGAGCGCAACCTCGGCCGGCAGTTCGCCCCGGCCTGGTGGATCGTGTTCTTCCTCGGCGCCCTGTCCCTGCTCTCCTGGCTCGGCTCCGCCGACTTCGGCGGCCGCGGCACCATCCCGGGCGGCTACGACATCGCCCTGGTGGCCGTCATGTCCTTGGTCACGTACTTCTGGGCCGTCCGCGCCGGTGTACGGGCCCACCAGGCGGGCCTGCCGGGCCCGGATCCCGTGCTGGACGGCCCCGAGGCCGCCGGGGCCGTACCGGAGCGCGAGCTGACCCCCGCCTGAACGAAACCTTTCCACCCCGTCCGGCAGCCGAGCTGTTCACCTCACCGCGTTAAGCTCAGCTGCCGGACAAAATCCGACCAATCCGCCTCTCCTGCCCCCTCCCACCCCACGAGCAGACAAGGGAGTCCGCCACCGTGGCCATCTCCGTCTTCGACCTCTTCTCCATCGGCATCGGCCCCTCCTCCTCCCACACGGTCGGTCCGATGCGGGCGGCACGCATGTTCGTGACCCGCCTGAAGAAGGACGGTGTCCTCGCGCAGACCGCCTCGGTACGCGCGGAGCTCTTCGGCTCCCTCGGCGCGACCGGCCACGGCCACGGCACCCCCAAGGCGGTCCTGCTGGGCCTGGAGGGCCACTCCCCCCGCACCGTGAACGTGGAGACGGCCGACGCCGAGGTCGAGCGCATCCGCCAGAGCGGCCGCCTGCGGCTGCTCGGCGCCGAGATAGGCGACGTGCACGAGATCGCCTTCGACGAGCCGAACCAGCTGATCCTGCACCGCCGCCGGTCCCTGCCGTACCACGCGAACGGCATGACCCTCTTCGCGTACGACGAAACCGGCGCCCCGCTGCTGGAGAAGACGTACTACTCGGTGGGCGGCGGTTTCGTCGTGGACGAGGACGCGGTCGGCGAGGACCGGATCAAGCTCGACGACACGGTGCTGAAGTACCCCTTCCGCTCGGGCGACGAGATGCTGCGCCTGGCGAACGAGACCGGCCTGTCGATCTCCTCCCTGATGCTGGAGAACGAGAAGGCCTGGCGCACCGAGGAGGAGATCCGCGAGGGCCTCCTGGAGATCTGGCGCGTCATGCAGTCCTGCGTCTCGCGCGGCATGTCCCGCGAGGGCATCCTCCCGGGCGGCCTGCGGGTCAAGCGCCGGGCCGCCTCGACGGCGCGCCAGCTGCGCACCGAGGGCGACCCGATGATGCACCGCAGCGAGTGGACGACGATCTACGCGATGGCGGTCAACGAGGAGAACGCGGCGGGCGGCCGCGTCGTCACCGCGCCGACGAACGGCGCGGCGGGCGTCCTGCCGGCCGTCCTGCACTACTACGTGAACTTCGTGCCGGGCGCCGACGAGGACGGCGTGGTCCGCTTCCTCCTCGCGGCGGGTGCGATCGGCATGCTCTTCAAGGAGAACGCCTCGATCTCCGGCGCCGAGGTCGGCTGCCAGGGCGAGGTCGGCTCGGCCTGCTCCATGGCGGCCGGCGCCCTCGCCGAGGTCCTGGGCGGCACCCCGGAGCAGGTCGAGAACGCGGCCGAGATCGGCATGGAGCACAACCTCGGCCTGACCTGCGACCCGGTCGGCGGCCTGGTCCAGATCCCGTGCATCGAGCGCAACGGCATGGCGGCGGTCAAGGCCGTCACCGCGGCCAAGATGGCGATGCGCGGCGACGGCACCCACAAGGTCTCCCTCGACAAGGTCATCAAGACCATGAAGGAGACCGGCGCCGACATGAAGGTCAAGTACAAGGAGACCGCCCGCGGCGGCCTCGCGGTCAACGTCATCGAGTGCTGATCCGCCGCAACGACTGACGTGGGGGCCCGGCGCACGCGCCGGGCCCCCACGCGTTCAGCCGCGCGTGCGCAGGCTCTTCAGGCAGCCCTTGGCGAAGGCGTCCACCGCCGCGTCCAGGGCCTTCAGGCTCTCGGGGGTGGGAGGCGTCCGGGCGTCGGCGGTGACCGTCACGTCCAGTAGCAGGTTGCTGTCCCGGACGTGGAGCTCGCGGACCTGGTGCAGTTCGGCGGGCTTGTCGTAGCCGAAGCGGAACGCCTCCTTCCCGACTCCCTGCACGGGGACGAGGCCACTGTCCTTGACTTCCTTGGCCGTGTTCTCCCGGTCCCTGGCGTGGATGTCCCGGGCGAAGTCGACGCTCTCGGTGAAGGCGAAGTCCAGCTCGACCTTGGCGTTCCCGTAGACCGCCGGGCCCGTCTCGACGAGGGGCTGCACGCACGCGAAGCCGGGCGCGCCGCCACCGCTGCGCCCCGTGCGGTCGGCGACCTCCCGGCGGGCCCCGAGCGGGTCGGCCAGCTCGCCGTACGGCAGGGCGTTGCAGATCTCCTCCGTCGCGACCCAGGGGTAGCCCCCCTTGCCGTCCTGCGAGACCTGCCGGTCCCCGTCGCCACCGCAGCCGGCGGCCGCCGCCGCGAGTGCCAGGGCGGTCAGCGCCCGTCCTGACCATCGGTGTCGCCGCATCCGGTGCTCCCCTGTCGCGCGGTCGATTTCCACTCAACCACCTTGTCACGCAGGTCAGTTGCACGGGCCCATTCGCCGTTTCCGGGTCGGGTGCCGTGCCCCCGTCCGCCCCCGTGCGCCCCCGCCCCGCTGGCGGAAAAGGGTCCAGGGGCCCGGCCAGAGAGGACCTTCGGCACGGGGGTGGAGCCGCTGGGTGGGCTAACTTGCCCGAGTGGGTCGCAAATCCCCCACGCCGAGAGAGAGGCGGCCGCATGTCCAGCACCGAACACCGCGTCCTTGCGCTCCGGTTGGAGGCGGTGCCCGTCCCGGTCCCTCTGCGGGGCGTTTTCGTGTACCGCTCCGACCGCCCCTACGAGCTCGCCCTCGACTTCGAGGGCGCCGGGATGCACCTCGCGCGGTGGGTGTTCTCCCGGGAGCTGCTGCTCGACGGACAGGCCTGCGCCACCGGCGAGGGCGACATCCAGGTCTGGCCGCGCCGGGAGGGCACCGAGCCGCGGGTCTTCCTCGCCTTCAGCAACGGCGCGCAGAGCTGCCTGGTGTCCGCCCGGGCGAAGGACGTGCGGGAGCTGTGCCGGCGGATGACGGAGCTGGTGCCGCGCGGGCAGGAGCAGCGTCACTACGACCTCGACGCCGAGCTGAGCGCCCTGCTCCTGCGCTGAGGGGCGGCCCCGCCCACCAGGGCCCGAAGGTCCAGCAGATCCACCTGAGCAAGCTCAAGGGGATCGCCCTGACCGGCGACTACGAGGGGTAGTCACCTTCGGCGCCGCCTTCGACACCGCTCCCTCCCACACCACCTCGGTCCTGCACTCGCCCGAGCGGCTCGTCGTCGACTTCCCGCATCCCGCCAGGTGCTGACCGCCGGTGCCCGGGGCGTCGTACGCCCCGGGCGCCGGATCCGCCCTCAGCTCGCCGGGCGGCCGTGCTGGGCCGGACCGCCCTGGAGCGCTCGGCCACGGCCGCGGCGCTGCACCACCTGGGGGGGGAGGCCGACGCGCTGGGCCGCCGCTCGGGGCAGAGCCTGGTGCGGGCCCTTTTGCGGCGTCTCCGAGGGGGCTTCAGCGGTGCTCGGGGTTCGGGAAGTCGAAGCGGCAGCCCGCGTCCCACTCGGAGCGCTGGTTGCCGTGCGCGGGCATGCCGCCGGCGCGCTTGAGCAGGGCGGCGAGGTGCATCAGGTTCCAGGACATGAAGGCCGTGTTCCGGTTGGTGAAGTCGTTCTGCGGGCCGCCCGATCCGGGATCGAGGTACGAGGGTCCGGGCCCGGCCTCGCCGATCCAGCCGGCGTCGGCCTGCGGCGGGATCGCGTAGCCGAGGTGCTGGAGGCTGTAGAGGATGTTCATGGCGCAGTGCTTGACGCCGTCCTCGTTGCCGGTGATCAGCGCTCCGCCGACGCGCCCGTAGTAGGCGTACTGGCCGCGCTCGTTCAGGATCGAGGAGCAGGCGTAGAGGCGCTCGATGACCTGCTTCATCACGGAGCTGTTGTCGCCGAGCCAGATCGGGCCGCACAGCACGAGGATGTCGGCGTCCATGATCTGGCTGTAGAGCACGGGCCACTGGTCGCTCTCCCAGCCGTGCTCGGTCATGTCCGGCCAGACGCCGGTGGCGATGTCGTGGTCCACGGCGCGGATCAGCGAGGTCCGCACGCCGGCCGCGGCCATGACGGCGCGGCTCTTGTCGATGAGGCCCTCGGTGTTGCTGGTCTCGGGCGAGCGTTTGAGCGTGCAGTTCACGTAGACGGCGGTCAGGTCCGAGTAATCGAAGTCAGAAGCCACTCCCCCACCCTCCCGGCCGCCGTCCGGCCCGGCCACCGGACCGCGTCCGTCCGGATTGGGGCGGGTTGTTACTGGTCCGTCCGGGCGACTAGGGTCAGCGGGCCTTGGTGTTCGGGAAACCGGTGGGAAACCGGTGCGGCCCTCGCCACTGTGAACGGGAAGTCCGGCTCCATCTCCCCCAGATTCCGTCTGGGAGGTGCCCCCAGCGGGAAGCCACTGGGCTGCGCGGGAGGTTCCGCGCCGCCCGGGAAGGCGGAGACAGGGCATCAGCACCCGTGAGCCAGGAGACCGGCCGGGGCGCGTTGTCCATCCACGAGGTGCTGGAGAGGTCTCCCCACTCATGCATATAGCCGAGGGTTTTTTGCCCCCGTTGCACGCGGTCGCCTGGGGCGCCGCGTCCGCTCCCTTTGTCGTACACGGCGTCCGCGCCCTCACCCGCGAGGTGAAGGCCAATCCCGAGAGCACTCTGCTGCTCGGGGCGTCCGGAGCGTTTACCTTTGTCCTTTCCGCCCTGAAGATCCCTTCGGTGACGGGCAGTTGCTCGCACCCCACCGGCACCGGGCTGGGCGCGATCCTGTTCCGGCCGCCGATCATGGCGGTGCTCGGCACGATCACCCTGCTCTTCCAGGCCCTGCTGCTGGCCCACGGCGGCCTGACCACCCTCGGCGCCAACGTCTTCTCGATGGCCATCGCCGGCCCCTGGGCGGGCTACGGGGTCTACCGGCTGCTGCGCCGCTTCGACGTCCCGCTGATGGTGACCGTCTTCCTCGGCGCCTTCTTCGCCGACCTGGTCACCTACTGCGTCACTTCCGTCCAGCTGGCGCTGGCCTTCCCCGACGAGGCCACCGGATTCCTCGGCTCGCTCGAGAAGTTCAGCGAGATCTTCGCGCTCACGCAGATCCCCCTCGCGGTGAGCGAGGGGCTGCTGACCGTGCTCGTGATGCGGCTGCTGATCCAGTCGAGCGCGCCGGACCTGGTCCGGCTCGGCGTCGCGAAGCTCACCGGGACCAAGGGCGCCACGAAGCAGGAGGCGGGGCTGTGATGAGCCGGAACGCGAAGATCAACACCCTGCTGCTGTTCCTGGTCGCGGCGCTCGCCGTGCTCCCGCTCGCGCTGGGGCTGGGCGACGACAAGGAAGAGCCGTTCACGGGCGCCGACGCGCAGGCGGAGTCGGCGATCACCGAGCTGAAGCCGGACTACGAGCCGTGGTTCTCGCCCCTGTACGAGCCCCCGTCCGGGGAGGTGGAGTCCGCGCTGTTCGCCCTCCAGGCGGCGCTCGGCGCGGGGGTGCTCGCGTACTACTTCGGCGTCCGCAAGGGCCGCCGCCAGGGCGCGGCGCAGGCCGCCTCGACCTCGGCCACGGCCACGGTCGGCGCCTCGGCCGCCGCGCCGGAGGCGTAGCGCGGTGCTGCCGATCGACGTCGCGGCGCACGGCAGCCGCTGGCGCCACCGCCACCCGCTGGAGAAGGCCCTGTTGGGGGTCGGGCTGACCGTCACCGCGGTGTGCCTGCCGCCGTGGCCCGGCGGGCCCCTGGTCGCAGCCGCCGCCCTCGCGCTGCTCCTCGGCCCCGCCGGGGTGTCCCGGCGGCAGTTGTGGCGGGCCTTCCGGGCTCCGCTGGGCTTCTGCCTGACCGGCGCGCTGCCGCTGCTGTTCGCCGTCGGCGGTCCGGGCGGGTTCGTCTCGCTCGCCCCGGACGGCCCGCGCCATGCGACGGAACTCCTGCTGCGCACCTCGGCGGCCTCCCTCGGCCTGCTGCTGTTCGCCTTCACCACCCCCGTCTCGGACGTGCTGCCGAGGCTGGTGCGGGCGGGGGTGCCCGCCCCGGTGGTGGACGTCGCCCTGGTCATGTACCGGATCGGCTTCCTGCTGCTGGACTCGATGGCCCAGGTCCGCCAGGCCCAGGCGGCCCGCCTCGGGCACACCGGCCGGGCCGCGGTGTGGCGTTCCCTCGCGGGTCTCGCCGCGACCTCGTTCGTACGGGCCTTCGACCGCGCGGCGCGGCTCCAGGCGGGGCTGGCCGGGCGGGGCTACGACGGCGCGCTGCGGGTGCTCGTGCCGCAGGCCGCGCTGTCGTGGCGGTTCCTCGCGGCGACCGGCGCCCTGCTGAGCGCACTGATCACCCTGACTCTCCTGCTGAAGGGGCTTTACCTGTGAGGCCGTTGGTGGAACTGGTGGACGCGGGCTACGCGTACGAGGACGGTCCGGCCGTCCTGTCCGGCGTGGACTTCGGGATCACGCAGGGCCGGGCGCTGGTGCTGCTGGGCCGCAACGGCAGCGGGAAGACCACCCTGATGCGGCTGCTGAGCGGGGGCCTGCGGCCCGGCACGGGCGCGCTGCGGCTCGACGGCGCGGAGGTGAGCCACGACCGCAAGGGCCTGACGCGCCTGCGCACGGCGGTCCAGCTGGTGGTCCAGGACCCGGACGACCAGCTCTTCGCCGCCTCGGTGGAACAGGACGTGTCCTTCGGCCCGATGAACCTGGGCCTGGCGCCCGAGGAGGTACGGACCCGCGTGGACTCGGCGCTGGCCGCGCTGGACATCACGGCCCTGCGCGACCGCCCGACGCACCTGCTCTCGTACGGGCAGCGCAAGCGCGCGGCCATCGCGGGGGCGGTGGCGATGGCGCCGCGCGTGCTGATCCTGGACGAGCCGACGGCGGGCCTCGACCCGGACGGGCAGGAGCGGCTGCTGGACGCCCTGGCGGGCCTGCGCGAGCGGGGCACCACGGTGGTCATGGCCACGCACGACGTGGACCTGGCGGTCCGCTGGGCCGACGACGCGGCGGTCCTGACCCCGTCGGGCATCCGCCTCGGACCGGCCGGCACCCTCCTGTCGGACCCCGCCCTGCTGGCCTCGGCGGGCCTGCGCCGGGCTTGGTCCCCGACGGTGACGGCCTTCCTGCGCGCCCACGGCCTGCTGGGCCCGGATGCCCCCGGCCCCCGCATCCCGGAGGCGCTGGCCGCCTGGCGGTAAGCGACAGCGCCCGGGCTCCCGCGGGCCCCGAACCTAGGATGGCCGCATGTCGCTGCCGCACGCCATCCTCACCGCCCTGCTCGAGAAGCCCTCGTCCGGGCTGGAGCTGACCCGGCGGTTCGACAAGTCGATCGGCTACTTCTGGTCGGCCACGCATCAGCAGATCTACCGCGAACTCGGCCGGCTGGAGGAGGCCGGGCTGATCCGGGCGCTGCCCAGCGAGGCGCCCGTGCGCGGGCAGAAGAAGGAGTACGAGGTCCTGCCCGACGGCAGCGCCGAGCTGGCGCGGTGGGTCGGCGAGAGCCAGGACCCGAAGCCGATGCGCGACCCGCTGCTGCTGCGGATCCGCGCGGCGGGTGTGGTGGGCCCGCAGGGGCTGGGCGCGGAGCTGCGCCGGCACCTGGAGCTGCACCGGGGCCAGCTGGCGGAGTACGAGGCCATCGAGGCGAAGGACTTCCCCCCGCAGCGGGACGCCGTCGAGGACCGGCTGCGCCGGCTCGTGCTGCACGGCGGCATCGCCCTGGAGAGCTTCTGGCTGACCTGGCTGGAAGAGGCCCTCACCGAGCTCGAGGACATGGCGGCCCGGGACGGCGGCAGCGCGGTCTGAACCCCTGCGTGGCAGGCCCGGGGACCCGGCTTGCAGCAGGTCATACGAAATCGTATAGTCCAAAATCATGAAGTCCGACATCGCACCATCGGAGTGGTCGGCCCTGCTCGCGCTCCAGCGGGCCACCCACGCCACCCTGCACGTGCTCGCCGCGGAGCTCGCCGACCTGGATCTGACACCCTCCGAGATCAACGCGCTGGCCAATCTCGCCGACGGCCGGGGCCGGACCGTGTCCGAACTCGGCGCGGCCGCCGGTACCCGCCCCACCACGCTGACCAGCGTGCTGGACCGCCTGGAACGACGCGGCCACATCACCCGCGGCAGCCGCCCGGGAGACCGCCGCGCGGTGCTCATCGAACTCACCGCTTCCGGCGAGGTGGCCGCCGCCACGATCCGCCGGGCCATCGCCGACCTGGAGCGCCGCGCACTGCACGGCCTGCCGGCCGACACCATCGCCTGCCTGCGCGCCGCCCTGCAGGCCCTGACCGAGGTGCCCTCATGACCACCCAGCCCGCCGACTTCGACGCGCTGATGGCCGAAGCGACCGCGAGCACGGGGAAGTTCGGCCATCGGGAGCACGTACATCTGACGTGGCTGGCCGTGCGACGGTTCGGCACGCCTGCGGCGGTCGGTCTGGTCAGCGACGGCATCCAGCGCACCGCCCGCTACGCGGGCGCACCCCAGAAGTACCACGCGACCGTCAGCCGCGCCTGGGTGGAACTGGTGGGCCACCACGCGGCCGAACACGGCGACGACGACTTCACCGCGTTCGCCGGCCACCACCCCGGCCTGCTCGACAAGCGCCTTCTGACCCGCTTCTACCGTCCGGCGACGCTGGCCGGCTCACAGGCGAGGACCGGTTGGGTCGAGCCGGACCTGGTTGCGTTCCCATGGCAGGACACCGGTCGACGACGGTCGCCGGACCGGTCCCGGACCGCTCCGGCCGCCGGGTCACCCGGCGCCTGACGCGCCCCCGCTGCGGCAGGCGGGCGGGGGCGGTGCGAGGCCTACTTGTTCAGGGAGGCCCAGAACTCGTCGAAGCTGAGGAGCTTGTCGCCGTTGGAGTCCTTGGCGGCGATCACGGCGTCCGCGACCGCGCCGGTGACGTACGCGTCGCCCATCGCCTTCATGGCCGCGCTGTACTCGTCGGCCGTGACGAAGCCGTCGCCGTCCGCGTCGAACTTGCCGAACGTCGTCCGTGCGCTCTCGATGTCCGCCACTGGGTCCACCCCTTCTTGGTGCTTGTTGACCGGCTCAGGGTAGCGGCCTGCGGAGCCCGTCGTCCCCGCGGGTCCCGTTCGAGCGGCAGATAGATATTCCATTACCTTTCCGTAATGCGGAAGCGATAATTCCAGCCAACAAATCCGGCCCCCACTTGTCACGCTCCGGGGCCACGGCATAACGTACCGACATTGCCGCCACACCAGGAGCGCAGGGCTCCCAGGGACAAGCGGCAACAAGGGCGACACACAGGTGACGATCACAGCCGACGCATCATTCGAAGTCCTGCCCTTCACCCGCACCTGCCGCCATATCTGGGAAGACGGCGACCATGTGCTCATCGGAGTGAGTCCGGGAAACAGCTACTTCAGTTCCGAGCGCATCACCAGCCTCGCCCGATGGGCCACGACCCGTTTCGCGCAGGTCGACTTCGTCTACGCAGACCTCCACGTCGACCGGATGTTCGCCGCCTTCGGCTACACCCGGGAACACGCCGAGAAGCGCGCGACGAAGGAAATCAAGGCAGTCCGGCGGCGCATTCTCAAAGGCGTGGAGGAATCAGGGCCTCCGCCCGCCGAGATCCGAGTGAGGGCACTTTCGGAGTTCCAGACGAATCCCGTCTACCAACTACTGCACCGGCGCGTACTGCATTTCCTGGAGACCGACGACGAATTCCGCAAGGGCTGCGAGAAAATGGCCCTGCATTTTGTCGGCTCCAAGGTGCCGGAAGGTGAATCCATCACGGACAGCCAGTTGCAGGTCTGTTTCGATTACATGGCGGCCGAGCTGCCGTTCTTCGTGGACACCCCGAGCATTCTCGACGTGCCGTCCTCGGTGGTGGCCTACCACGTCAAGATGCCGATGACCGATGTCCTGTTCGCGCGAGGCGGGGGCCTGCGCGCGACCCGCAACCAGGCGTACGCCGTCGTACGGCCCGAACCGGCCGGGGCCACGGGCGCCGTACCCCACGCGAACCACGCGTCAACCGAAAGGAACGTCGATGAGCGTCGAGCAGCTTGAGGGCCGGGAGACCCGGGAGCAGCCGCTCCTCGACTTCCCGCTCTCGCGGCGCGGTGACGTCCTCCCGGAGGAGTGCACCTGGCTGCGCGAGAAGGCGCCCGTCGCGAAGGTCCGCACCCTCACCGGGGACCCGGCCTGGCTGGTGAGCAGCTACGCGCTGGCCAAGCAGGTGCTGGAGGACGAGCGCTTCAGCCTGAAGGACACGGCGAACGCCGGGGTCCCGCGCCAGTACGCGCTGACGATCCCGCCCGAGGTCGTCAACAACATGGGCAACATCAACAGCGCGGGCCTGCGCAACGCGGTGATGAAGGCGCTCAACCCGCGCCGGAAGGGGCTCCGGGACCGGCTGCGGGCCACGGCCGGCGAGCTGGTCGACCGGCTCGTCACCGAGGGAGGTCCGACTGACCTCCGGGCGGGGTTCGCCGACCCCTTCTCGGCGGCCATGCACTGTCAGGTGCTGGGGGTGCCGTTCGAGGACTGGCGGCGTCTGATGTCGGGGCTGGACGTCGCGTTCATGACCGCGCGCGAGCCGTTCGCCGACTCGGCGCTCAACTGGTACAAGGACGTCGGCTACTTCGCCGATCAGCTGAAGGCTCAGCTCGCGCTGCCTGCCGAGGAGCGTACGGGGCTCCTCGGCGAGTTCGCCGAGCTGAAGGAGGCGGATCCGGAGTCGGCGCACCTGACCGACGACATGTTCGCGACCGTCGCCGTCTCCCTCTTCGGCGCCGGCGCGGTGTCCACCTCCGCCTTCCTCACCCTGGCCGTCCTGGCGCTGCTCCAGAAGCCCGAGCTGATCGGGTATCTGCGCGAGCACCCGGAGCGCATGGGCAAGGCGGTCGACGAGCTGCTGCGCTGGAACCTGTCGGTGGGTGACGGCCTGCCGCGCATCGCGATGGCGGACGTCCAGGTCGGCGACGTGCTGGTGAAGGAGGGCGAGCTCGTCCTCGTCCTGCTGGAGGGGGCCAACTTCGACCCGGAGGCCTTCGAGCACCCGGACGAGCTGGACCTGGAGCGCGAGAGCCCCAACCCCAACCTGGCCTTCGGCGCCGGCCGGCACTTCTGCCCGGCCTCCGCACTGGGCCGGGCGCACGCCGAGATCGCCTTGGAGGTGCTGGTCGAGCGGCTGCCCGGGCTGCGGCTCGCGGTGCCCGCGGAGAACCTCGTATGGCGCACCGGCTTCATCAAGCGGCTGCCGGAGCGGCTCCCCGTCGCCTGGTGACCCCATGACGGTGCCCCGGGAGCTGTGCGAGCTCCCGGGGCACTTTCGCGTTCCCTACCGGAAGATGCCGGTGTGGCCCAGGGAGTAGCGGCCGGGCTGCGGGTACACGGCGAGGCCGTGCGGGCCGCCGCCGACCGGGATCTTGGCGATCTGCCTGCCGCTGGCCGTGTCGATCGCGTAGACCTCCGAGTTGTAGCGGCCCGACAGCCACAGCACCTTGCCGTCGGCGGAGACCCCGCCCATGTCGGGGCTGCCGCCGTCGGGCAGCTCCCACTTCTTCGTCAGCTTGTTCTGCTTGAAGTCGAAGACCGAGATGCTGCCCTCGCCGCGGTTGGATACGTACATCTCCCTGGAGTCGCGGCTGACGTACAGGCCGTGGCAGCCCTTTCCGGTGGGCAGCAGCTTGGGGGTGTCGAACTTGTCGCCGCTGAGCACCCACATGCCGTGCGCCATCATGTCCGCGACGTAGAAGGTCTTGCCGTCCGGGGAGACCTTGACGTCCTGTGGCATCGCGCCCTCGAACGGCAGTTTCTGCTGGCCGATGACCTCCATCTTCTCCGTGTCCACCTTGAGGAGTTCACCGGAGAACTCGCAGGAGACGATGAAGTACCGGCCGTCGGCGGAGAAGTCGGCGTGATTGACGCCGAAGCAGGTCACCGGGACGGTTTTCACGCGGTTCATCGTGTGCGGGTCGCGGAAAACGAGTTCCTTGTCCATCGACGCCATGACGATCGCGTACTTGCCGTTGGGGGTGAAGTAGAGGTTGTACGGGTCGTGCACCTCGACGGGATCGCCGGCCTCGCCGGTGGCGGGGTTGATCGGGGTCAGCGTGTGGCCCCGGTTGTTGTTGACCCAGAGGGTCTTCATGTCCCAGGACGGGACCACGTGCTGGGGCTGGACGCCGACGGGGATGGTGTCGATGACCTTGTACGTCGCCGGGTCGATGACGGACACCGTGTTGGAGTTGGTGTTCGGTACGTACACGCGGGACGGGAAGTCCTTGACCACCGGGGAGAGCTTGTTCGGCCGGTCGGCGGCGTACACGTCATTGGAGTCGAGGACCGGTGGCATCCCGGCGAGGCCGGGCGGCACGGCCGGAACGGCTTTGACGGGGGGCGCGACCGGCCCCTTCGTGCCCATGGCCTCGGCGGGTCCCTTGTCGGCTGCTCCGCAGCCGGCGAGGGCGGCGAAGACCAGACCGGCCAGCAGCGCGGTGGCCTTCCGGGGAAGGCGGATGGTCGTCATGGGGTCAGCAGCTCCGTGGTGGTCACCGCGCGCAGCTTGCGGCGCGCGAGTTCTTCGAGGAGGGGCGGCATCGCGTCGACCGTGTCCGCGTAGCCGAAGTGCAGGCTCACCACCGATCCGCCTTGGATCGTCCCGGTGACGTTGCGGATGACGGCCGCGGCGCCGGGCGAGGTGAAGTCGAGGGAGTCGACGTCGTACGAGAGGACGTGCGGGTAGCCCGCCCGCTGGGCGAGTTTGCGTACGAGCGGGCTCGCGTACTGGGTCTGGGAGGGGCGGAACCAGGTGCCGATGGACCCGGTGAGGCGCTTGAGGCGGTCGGCGCAGCCGGTGATCTCGGCGTACGCCCGGTCCTGCGCCATGTCGTTGATCGCGAGGTGGTGCTGGGTGTGGTTGCCGAGCTCGTGGCCGCCGTCCAGGACCCGCCGGGCCATGTCCGGGTGGGCGTCGAGCCAGGTGCCGATGGCCAGTACGGTGACCCGCGCGCCCGCCCGTTCCGCCTCGGCGAGCACGGCCTTGGCGATGGCGGGGTCGCCGTTGCCGTGGAAGGTCAGGGCGACCCGGGGGCGCTCGCGCGGCCCGTGCCCGATCTCGACGGGCTGCCCGGTGAACCTGCGCGGGCCGGCCGCCGCGGGGAGGGGCTTGGCCGGGGCGGCGGCTTTGGCGGGCGCCGTCGCGGCGGGAGCGGCCGGGGCGGTACGGCCGCCGCCCGTGCCGCAGGCGGCGGTGAGGGCACCGGCGGCGACCGCCGCGCCGGCACGGAGGGCGGTTCGGCGGTCCGGGTAGCAGATCACCTGCCCATTTAAGGGGTGGATGACCCTAGAGGTAATGATTGACCCAATTCAGGACCTCCGCCGAGGTGCACCCAGTCGGCGGTCCGTCCGCTATGTGATCAACGATTTACACAGAACAGTCCATACTTATTCATGGATTACGAGGTGCGTGGCCCAGCTCACCTTGGTTTTAGGTGGAAACTATTACTATATGCACACTTATGTCCAACTTAGGACTTTTGGCGTTTGGTCCCTCGTCTGCCATAGTCGGAATCACGGCTTCCCATTGACCCGAGCGAAGTCGCCACGCCGAGGATCACACCCCCTTCGATCCTCGGCGCACCCATGAAACCCCCGCAGCGCCTCACCACGGCGGCAGGGGGTTTCTGTGTGTGCGGGGCCCGGCTCGAAGGACTCGCGGCTCGTGGTGGACGACAAGGAGCAGGGGTGCGTCCCCGTTCTCCGTGGTGGAACTGGACGGCGGCACGCCGGTCGGCACCGCGGTCGGTTTGGGTGATGGGCGAGTTCCTCGACGAGGTGCTGCCCGGCCTCCTCGTCCAGGACTGGAAGCCGGACCCGAAGGGCTGGGCGCTGCGGCCGGAAAGGTCCGCCGGCCACGGGACTAGCGGTCGGCCACCCGCATCTCGAACCAGGTGATCTTGCCGCGCGGCAGCAGGTCGGCGCCCCAGCGGTCGGAAAGCTTGTCGACGAGGAAGAGCCCGCGGCCCGTGGTGTCCAGCTCGTGGACCGGCATCAGACAGGGCAGCCCGCGCGAGGGGTCGCGCACCTCGACGCGGATCCAGCCGCGCCGCCGGAGCATCCGTAAGCCGAAGGACCGCGCCCCGGTGTGCCGGACCGCGTTGCCGACGAGTTCCGAGACCAGCAGGACGGCGTGCTCGGCGGTCTGCGGCGAGAGGCCCCAGAGCCGGATCACCACGCCACGGGTGAGCCGCCGGGCGGTGCTCGCCGACTCGGGCATGGACGGCAGCGTCACTTCCGCCTCAACCGGATTGCCGTACAACTCCAGCGCCTTGAGGCCCTGTTCGTCCTCGATCGCCGCCGTGAGCCGTACCACGGAAGCGCTGCTGCTGCGCTGCCGCGACTGTTCCACACCCTCCAGGCCCGCCATGCACCCATCATGGACGGCCGATACGCCCACCCGGGCCGTTCCGCAGGAAAACACCCGCCGGAATGAACGATTCCGCGAGGGCGTCCTGTCATATGCAATCGGCAAGCGGAAGCCAGTGATACAACTCTGACCTGCAGTGACATTGTGCGTCACTTTAATCACGCTGAGTGGATCATCGTTTCTCCTTAAGGTGCTCTTAAGGCCTGGATAACCCACACAAAGGGGAGCGCCGCGAGTCGGCTTGCCGTGGACCCGAACACGACGGGGCCCCGAGCCGGGGCCCCGCGGGCCGCGTCAGAGGAACTTGGCCTTGCCCGGGCCCTCCTCGACGAAGCTGCGCATCCCGCGCTCCCGGTCCTCGGTGGCGAACAGACCGGCGAACCAGTTGCGTTCGATGGCGAGGCCGGTGTCGATGTCGGCCTCCAGGCCGGCGTCCACGCACTCCTTGGCCGCGCGCAGCGCGATGGCCGGGCCCTGCGCCAGCCTGGCGGCCCAGGCGTGCGCCTGCTCGTACACCTCGGCGGCGGGCACGATGCGGTCCACCAGGCCCAGGGCGAGGGCCTCTTCGGCCTTGACCATGCGGCCGGTGAAGATGAGGTCCTTGGCCTTGGACGGGCCGATCAGCCGGGACAGCCGCTGGGTGCCGCCCGCGCCCGGGATCAGGCCGAGCAGGATCTCGGGCTGGCCGAGCTTCGCGTTGTCGGCGGCGATCCGGTAGTCGGCGCACAGTGCGAGCTCGCAGCCGCCGCCCAGGGCGTAGCCGGTGACGGCGGCGACGACGGGCTTGGGGATCCGGGCGACGGCGGTGAAGGAGTCCTGCAGGGCGCGGGACCGGGCGATCATCGCCGCGTGGTCCATCGTCTGCATCTCCTTGATGTCCGCGCCGGCCGCGAACACCTTCTCGCCGCCGTAGATGACGACGGCCCGGACGTCGCCCCGGTCCGTCGCCTCCACGGCGAGCTCGCGCAACCGGTCCTGGGCCGCGATGTCCAGGGCGTTCATGGGCGGCCGGTCCAGGAGGATGGTGCCGACGCCTTCGGAGACTTCGAGAGAGATGGTCATACGGGCCAGGTTAATCGCGGTTAACGCCGAGTGGCCCGGTGCTGTGGGTCACAGCACCGGGCCACTCGGCCGGCGTAACGACTACCCGCGGGCGGGGGCTACTTGATCCACTCCGCCCAGTCCATGTTCCAGCCGTTGAGGCCGTTGTCCGGGGCGACCGTCTTGTCCTTGGAGTTCTTCACGATGACCACGTCGCCGATCAGCGAGCTGTCGAAGAACCAGGCGGCCGGCTCGTCGGGGTCGCCGGCGCCGCGCTCGTCGCGCAGGCCCACGCATCCATGGCTGACGTTCTCCGAACCGAAGGTGCCCGAGGAGGCCCAGTAGTTGCCGTGGACGAAGGTGCCCGAGTTCGTCAGCCGCATGGCGTGCGGGACGTCGGAGATGTCGTACTCGCCGCCGAAGCCGACGGTCGCGCCGTTCATCCGGGTCACCTTGTACTTCTCGCTGATGACCATCTGCCCGTTGTACGTGGTCGTCGAGGGCGCGCCCGCGGTGATCGGGACGTTCTTGACCACCTGGCCGTCGCGGACGACCTGCATCGTGTGGTCGGCCGCGTCGACCGTGGAGACCTGGGAGCGGCCGACGGTGAAGGTGACCGTACGGGTCTGCTTGCCGTAGACCCCCGGGCGGCCTTCGACTCCGTCGAGGGCGAGCTTCAGGGTGACCTTGGTGCCGGCGGCCCAGTACTTCTCCGGGCGGAAGTCGAGGCGGTCGTTGCCGAACCAGTGGCCCTCGACCGGCACGGACGGCTCGGCCGTCACCGTGATGGCCTTCTCGACGGCCTCGGGGTTGGTGATGCCGCGGGTGAAGTTGACCGAGACCGGCATGCCCACGCCGACGGTCGAGCCGTCCTCGGGCGTGTAGTGGCCGACGAAGGTGTTGGTGGGGGTCAGGGTGGTGAAGGTGGTGTCCTTGGCGGACTCGCGGCCCGCCTCGTCCTTGGCCACCGCGTGCACCTTGTACTCGGTGGCGGAGGCGAGGTTGCGGGCGGGCTCCCAGCTCGCGCCGTCGCCGGCGAGCTTGCCCTCCACCGCGTTGCCCTTGGTGTCGGCGACGGTCACCGTGGTGAGCTTGCCGCCCGTGCTGGATATCTTCAGGACGCCGTTGGTGGCGACCTCCTTGGCCCCGTCGTCCGGCTTGACGCTCACGACGGCCTTGGACGCCTCGGTACCGGTCTTGCCGCTCCCGCCGTCCCCGCCACCGCTCCCGCCCTTGCCGCCTCCATCGCCGCCGGCGCTGCACGCGCTGGTGAGCAGCAGCGCCGCACCCAGCAGGAGGGCCGGCAGGCCAACGCGGACGCGGCCGCGTATCGGCTGCAGGTTCACTCTTCTTCTCCCCATGTCCCCCGCGCGCGGGCAGTCGCGCGCTTGTCGACAGGTAATCACATGGGGGGATCACGAAGAGCCACGCTCGTGTCACCGTTCCGTCCCAAGTGCCGGGGCGGCGGACGGATCAGTCCTCGGTGCCGGGTTTGGTGCCCCAGACGTAGACGGCGTCGCCCTCGGTGAGCAGGTCCCACAGGCGCCCCGCGTCGGGGACCGAGAGGTTCACGCAGCCGGCGGAGCCGCCGTGGGCGTAGAGGTCGCCGGGGCGGCCGTGCAGGGCCTGGCCGCCGTCGAAGAACTGGGCGTACGGCATGGGGGCGTTGTCGTAGAGGGAGGACTTGTGGTCGATGCTGCGCCAGTAGACCTCGTGCCAGCCGGGGCGGGTCTCCTGGTCGTCGCGGCCGGTGCGGACGGGGACGGGCGGGAAGACCACGTTGCGGTCGCGCTGCCTGACATGACGCTCCGTCCGTTTCCCGCGCTGCTGGCCCGTACAGGCTGGGCGCGGGTCTCGGCGCGTCGGACGAAGGACACTCGCCCGGTACGGCATTGCGGTCCGACAATCACTCGATCGGTCCGCAGTCGGGGGCGGGACGCGGTCAGCCGAGGGCGGAGCCCGCGACCCAGGCCGGCCAGGACATGTTCCAGCCGCCCAGGCCGTTGTCCGGGGCCACCGTCTTGTCCTGCGAGTTCACGACCTCCACCACGTCGCCGACCAGCGTCCGGTCGAAGAACCATCCGGCGGGGGTGTCCGAGCCGCCGCCCTTGTTGTCGCGCAGGCCCACGCAGCCGTGGCTGGTGTTGGTGGAGCCGAAGGTGTCGGGGCTGGCCCAGTAGTTCCCGTGCAGGAAGGTGCCGGAGGCGGTGAGCCGCATGGCGTGCGGGACGTCGGGGATGTCGTACTCGCCCTTGCCGTCCTCGCTCGTGAAGCCGACGGTCGCCCCGTTCATCCGGGTGACGTCGAACATCTCCATCACCACCATCTTGCCGTTGTAGGTGGTGTTCTTGGGCGCCCCGGCGCTGATCGGCACGGTCGACAGCAGCTCGCCGTCGCGCCGGACCTCCATGGTGTGCGCGGCCGCGTCCACGGTGGAGACCTGCGAGCGGCCCACGGTGAAGCGGATGGTCTTGTCCTGGATGCCGTACGAGCCCGGCGCGCCCTCGATGTCGCGCAGGTTCATCTTCACCGTGATCTCGGTGCCCGCCTTCCAGTACGCCTTGGGCCGGAAGTCCAGGCGCTCGCGCCCGAACCAGTGCCCGGCCACCTCGACCGCGGGGTCGGAGGTGATGGTGATGGCCTTCTCCACGGCGGCGCGCTGCTCGATCGCCCGGTTGAACTTGAAGGAGATGATCATGCCGGTGCCGACGGTGGAGCGGTTCTCGGGCTTGAAGTAGCCGATGAACCGTTCCTCGGGCACGTAGGTGGTGAAGGTGGTGTGCCGGGCCTGGCGGCGGTCGTGCCCGTCGAGGGCGACCGCGTCCACGGTGTACTTGGCGGCGAGCGCGAGCCGGCCGTTCGCCGGGTCGGGGCTCCAGCTGAGGCCGTCGTCGGCGATGGAGCCGGCGACCTGCTCCTCCTGGGCGTCCTCCACCTTGGTGACGACGACCCGCTCCAGCCGGCCCTCGGGCACGCTGACCGTGAGCGGGCCGTCGGCGGGTACGCCTCTGGCGTTGTCGTCGGGGGTGATCCGGATGGCCTCGTCCGGCGACCGGGGTTTGCCGGGCAGCTGGATCTCCACCGGGGATCCGCCGTCCTTGGTGCATCCGGCCAGGCCGCCCAGCAGGGCCGCCCCTGCCGCCACGGCGGCCAAGCCCGCCCCTGCCCGCCTCGTCAGAAGAGTCACGACCCTCCAACGACCGGGCCCCTCCAGGGGAAACGTGAGCGCGGCCCGAGTTCCGGATAGCACAGTCCGGGCAGAACAGTGGGAAGGACCAGACGGGGGCGGGCCCAAGCCGGGACGCCGGGGCCGCACTCCCCAACCCTCGCCGGTACCGAGAGCCGTGGAGGCGGGCAGTGTCGAGCGCAGCCGAGCAAGAGGCGGTGGAAGCCGTCGCAGGTGAGGTACGGAGCGGCCGGGCCGCTCCCGTGCCGCACGTCAACGGGCAGTCGAAGGGCCAGGCGCCACGCGCGTCGGCGCGCCCGGGGCCACCGCTGTGGCCCGGGTCCTCGCATCCGCTGGGGGCCCGGTTCCATCAGGGCCCCGACGGGATCGCGGGCACCAACTTCGCGCTGTGGGCGCAGGGAGCGGAGGCGGTGGAGCTGTGCCTGTTCGATGAGGGCGGGGCCGAGACCCGCTGCGCGCTGACGGAGCTCACGCACGAGATCTGGCACGGTTTCGCGCCGGGCGTGCGCCCCGGGCAGCGCTACGGGTTCCGGGTGCACGGCCGCTGGGACCCCTGGACGGGCGCCCGGTACAACCCGGCGAAGCTGCTCCTGGACCCGTACGCGCGGGCCGTGGACGGGGACTTCACGCTGCCGCCCGAGGTCTACGGGCACGTGCGCGACTGGCCGCAGCAGTACATCGCGGACACCGTGCGCGACGACCGCGACTCGGCGCCGCACGTCCCCAAGGGGGTCGTGGTCCACGATGACGACGACTGGGCGGACGACGTCCGGCCGAAGACCCCGTGGGCCGATTCGGTCATCTACGAGTTGCACGTGCGCGGCTTCACGATGCGCCACCCGGGCGTCCCCGAGCACCTGCGCGGCACGTACGCGGGGCTGGCCCACCCGGCGGCGATCGAGCACCTGACCGGGCTGGGGGTGACGGCGGTGGAGCTGCTGCCGGTCCACCAGTTCGCCCACGAGGACCACCTGCTGCGCCGGGGGCTGCGCAACTACTGGGGGTACAACTCCGTCGGCTACTTCGCCCCGCACGCCGGGTACTCGTCGAGCGGTACGGCCGGACAGCAGGTCGGCGAGTTCAAGCGCATGGTGCGGGCCCTGCACGCGGCGGGCATCGAGGTCATCCTCGACGTGGTCTACAACCACACGGCGGAGGCCGGCGAGCTGGGTCCGACGCTGTCGCTGCGGGGGGTCGACAACCGGGCGTACTACCGCCTCCAGTCGGACCAGCGCCGGTACGCCGACTACACGGGCTGCGGGAACACCCTGCACGCCGGGCGGCCGCACGTGCTGCGGCTGATCACCGACTCGCTGCGGTACTGGGTCACGGAGATGGGGGTGGACGGCTTCCGCTTCGACCTGGCGGCGGCCCTGGCCCGCTCGATGCACGACGTGGACATGCTGTCGCCGTTCCTCGCGGTGATCGCACAGGATCCGGTGCTGCGCCGGGTGAAGCTGATCGCCGAGCCGTGGGACGTGGGCTCGGGGGGGTACCAGGTGGGCGCGTTCCCGCCCCTGTGGACGGAGTGGAACGACCGCTACCGCGATGCCGTACGGGACTTCTGGCGGGGCGCGCTGCCTGACGTACGGGACCTGGGGTACCGGCTCTCGGGGTCGAGCGACCTGTACGCGTGGGGCGGGCGCCGGCCGTACGCGTCGGTGAACTTCGTGACGGCCCACGACGGCTTCACCCTGCGCGACCTGGTGAGTTACGAGCGCAAGCACAACGAGGAGAACGGGGAGGCGGGGCGGGACGGCACCGATGACAACCGGTCGTGGAACTGTGGGGTGGAGGGCGAGCCGCCCGAGGGCACGGACCCGCGGACCGGTGCGCTGCGCCGCCGCCAGCTGCGCAACCTGCTCACCACGCTGCTGCTCTCCACCGGCGTGCCGATGCTTGTGGCGGGCGACGAGTTCGGGCGCACCCAGGGCGGGAACAACAACGCGTACTGCCAGGACAACGAGACGAGCTGGGTCGACTGGTCGCTGCTGGAGGACCCGCAGTGGCAGGGGCTGTTCGCGCTCGCCCGGCGGCTGATCTCACTGCGCCACACCCACCCGGTGCTGCGCCGGCGGGCGTTCTTCTCGGGCCGGGCCCAGGGCGCGGACGGGCTGCGGGACCTGGCCTGGTTCACCCCGGCCGGGGCGGAGATGACGGAGCGGGACTGGTACGCGCCGGCGGCCGCGCTGGGGCTGTACCTGTCGGGCCGCGACATCCCCGGGCGGGACGAGCGGGGGCGGCAGGTGACGGACGACAGCTTCCTGGCGCTGCTGCACGCCGGGGACCGGCCGGCGGCGTGGGTCCTGCCGGGGGCTCCGTGGGCGGCGTCGTACGAACTGGTCCTGGACACCTCTCTGGAGGACCAGGCCGCCGCCCCGGGCACCCGGCACCGCGGCGGCCAGACACTGACGGTCCCGGCCCGGGCGGTGCTGCTGCTGAAGGTGGTGAGCTGAGGGGGCCCGGCGCGCGGGGTTCGCCGGGTCCGCTGCTGGTCGCGGTCGTCTTGAGGGCCGCCGCGGGGCCGTCCGTACCGTTGCTTCCGGACGGCCGGGAACATCCGGCGCGGGAACCCGCGTGCGCCCTGCGATGATGTGGCCCTCGTACGCACGAACGCGTACACACATGTTCTAGGGAGCTTGTGGATGGCGAGTGTCGGGACCGCGCTGCGGGAATTGCGCGGGGCGCAGAAGTCGGCGAAGGGCGTGTCGCTCTATTCGCGCTTCGTCAACCGGCCCGCCGGGCGGTACCTGGCCGCCGGGTCTTACGCGCTCGGGCTCACCCCGAACCAGGTGACTCTGGTCAGCGCCGCCTTCAGCTTCGCCGCGGTGGCCGCGGTGGCGCTGGCCGCGCCGTCGTGGGGGCTGGGGGTGGCGGTCTGGGCCGCCCTGGCGGTCGGCTTCGCCTTCGACTCGGCCGACGGCCAGTTGGCCCGGCTGCGCGGGGGCGGCAGCGCGGCGGGCGAGTGGCTCGACCACGTCGTGGACTGCGCCAAGATCACCGCGCTGCACACCTGCGTGCTGATCGCCTTTTACCGCTTCCCCGAGGCTTACGGGATCGCAGCGGGCGGGGACGGCTGGCTGCTGGTGCCGCTGGGGTTCCAGTTCGCCTCGGTCGTCACCTTCTTCGGCGGGCTGCTGACCGAGAAGCTCAAGCCCAAGCCGGCCGCGGGGAGCCCCGCCGCCGCGCCCTCGACCCTGCGCGCGGTGGCGTTGCTGCCCGTCGACTACGGGGTGTTCTGCCTGGTGTTCCTGCTGCTCGGCGGCGGGGAGCTGTTCGCCTGGGCCTACGCCGGGCTGGGCGCGGTCGCCGCACTGTTCCTGCTGGCGTTCCTCGCGAAGTGGTTCCGGGAGCTCAGCGCCGTTCGGCGGTGAGGGGCTCCGCGACCGGCTCCGCGAGCGCGTCCAGCGCCCGGCGGAGCTGGGTGCTGGAGGTGTGCACGGTGTAGGGGAAGTAGACGACGTCGACGCCGTGCGCGGCGAAGTCCTTCTCCAGCCGGTCACCCTTGGGGGTGCCCCGCCAGTCGTCGCCCTTGAAGATGACGTCGAAGCGGACCTGCCGCCAGGTCTCCACCTTGTCCGGAACCGTCTCGACGAAGGCCGCGTCGACGTACTTGACGCTCCGGACGATCTCCAGGCGCTCCACGAGCGGGATCATCGGGCGGCGGCCCTTGGCGAGTTCCGCCATTTCGTCGGAGACGACGCCGGCGACCAGGTAGTCGCACTGACTACGGGCGTGCCGAAGGATGTTGAGATGTCCGATGTGGAAGAGGTCGTACGCGCCCGGCGCGTAGCCGACTCGGTACGGTCTGCGCGTGGGCACACCAAACTCGGACATTTCCTGCTCCGTCATCCGTTACCCCCCAGAAGCCACACCCCCCGGTGTGGCGGATTAGCAGACAATAGCGTGCACGTTCCCCATCACGCCGGTGAACGAATAGGGTGACGTGCGCATCATCCAGGGGAGAAGGGGACGTTCAGTGTCCAGATCCGGTCACCGGCGCCTGCTGCTGGTTTCCACCAATTACGCTCCCGAGCACGCGGGAATTGGGCCGTACGCCACCCAGATCGCGGAGCACTGGGCGGATCTCGGCCACGAGACACACGTCCTGACGGGCATGCCGCACTATCCGGCCTGGTCGCTCGAGCCGGAGTACAAGGGGGCGCTCCGGCGCACGGAGCAGCGCGCGGGGGTTACCGTGCACCGGCGCGCGCACACCGTGCCGCCGCGCCAGACCGCCGTCAAGCGGGCCCTGTTCGAAGGATCGATTCTGCTGCACGGCGCCGTGGCCCCGCCCCGGATGCCGAGGCCGGACGCGGTCCTGGCCCAGATGCCCAGCCTGGCCGGCGGCGTGCTCGCCGCACGGCTCGCGGCGAAGTGGAAAGTCCCGTATGTCCCGGTCGTCCAGGACCTGATGGGCGCCGCCGCCGCGCAGAGCGGCATCAGCGGCGGCGACAAGGCGGCCGCGGTCGCCGGGCGCGCGGAGGCGTACGCCCTCAAGCGGGCCACCCTCGTCGGCGTCATCCACGAGACCTTCGTGGACCGGGTCGTCGGCATGGGCGTGGACCCGCGCAAGATCCGCCTGGTGCCCAACTGGTCCCACGTGGCGGTGCCGACCAAGCCGCGCGGCGAGACCCGCCGGCACCTCGGCTGGGCGCGCGGCCAGACCGTGGTACTGCACTCCGGGAACATGGGGCTCAAGCAGGGCCTGGAGGTCCTCGTCGGGGCCGCCCGGCTGGATCCGGACGTCCGTTTCGTCCTCATGGGCGACGGCAGCCAGCGCACGGCCCTCGCCGACCTGGCGTCCGACGTACCGAACCTGGACATCATCCCCCCTGCCGCCGACGGCGAGTTCCCGGATATCCTCGCGGCGGCGGACGTGCTCGCGGTCACGCAGCACGCCGCCGTGATGGACATGAGCGTGCCGTCCAAGCTCACGTCCTACTTCCAGGCCGGCCGGCCCGTCGTCGCCTCCGTCGCGGCGCTGGGCGGCACCGCCCAGGAGGTGGAACGGTCGGGCGCCGGGGTGCTCGTCCCGCCGGAGGACCCCGAGGCGCTGCTGAAGGCCGTACGGGCCCTCGCCGAGGACCCCGCGGGCGCTGACGAACTGGGGGCGGCCGGACCGCGGCACGTCGCGGCCCACCTGAGCCGGGAAGCGGGCCTGGCCCGCATCGACGCACTGATAGACGAAGCACTTGGGGGTCCCCGGCCGTGATCGAGACGAACCGCCCAGCAGCGGCCCCGGCAGAGGACGAACCCGATCTCCTCAGGGACCAGTTCCGCCAGCTCCTGCGCTACCGCCGGCTGATCGGCGCGGGCGTCGGCATCGGCCTGCTGGGTGGCGTCTACCTCGGCGTCTCCACGGCGGACACCTACGTGGCGACCGCCGACATCGTGCTGCGCGCGCCCACCGACGACCCGTTCAACCCGAGCCTCGCCCCTGACAAGGCGATCAACATCGGCTCGGAGCGCCAGGTCGCGCTCTCCAGCTCCATAGCCAACGAGGCCGCGAAGAAGCTCGGCGTCTCGGCGAGCGGCTTCGCGGCCCTGCGCAGCGGCCTCCAGGTGACCAACCCGCCGCAGTCGATGGTCCTGCGCTTCACCTACACCTCCTCCTCCCCCAAGGAGGCCGCCCGGCGCGCCAACGCGATGACCGAGGCGTACCTGCTCAAGCGGCAGGAGGCCCTGGACCTCACCCGCGACAAGATGGTCAAGGGCTACAAGGACCAGCGCGACCCGGTCTCCAAGCAGCTCGACGAGCTCGTCAAGGAGATCGCGCGGATGCCGGCCGGCGCCCCGCGCGACGCCGCCACCTCCACCAAGACCGACCTGCAGAGCGAGGTCGGCCGCTACAACGGCAACATCACCAAGCTCGAGGCCCTGGACATGACCCCCGGCCGGGTCACCAGCGCGGCCACCCCGCCCTCCCACCCGGACGGCCCCGGCCTGCCCATGTCGCTCGCGCTCGGCGCGGCCGTGGGTCTCGCGCTCGGCCTGCTCGGGGCGTGGGTGCGGCTCGTGTTCGACCCGGCGCCGCGCTCCGAGGGCGATGTCGCGCGGGCCCTGCGCGCGCCCGTACTGGGCTCCCTGCCGCGGGACAAGACCGGTGGCGGTCCGCTGCTCGCGGCCGGGGAGGAAGACCCCCGGCTCGCCGAGGAGTTCCGCTCGGTGGCCTTCCGGCTCGCGTACGACTCCCGCTTCGCCGACCGGCGGCGGCTGCTCGTGGTGGCCCCGCGCGGCAGCAGCGAGACTGCGGCCGCGGTGGCGGTGAACCTGGCCGCCTCCTTCGCGGAGACCGGCAAGGACGTCCTGCTGATCGAGGCCGACCTGCGCACCCCGGTGCTGGCCAGCCAGCTGCCGACCGACGCGGGTGGGCGGCCGCGCTGGAGCCAGATGCCCGGCGGCCCCGCCGGCGGGCGCCCCGGGCAGCACGGGGAATCCGACTGGCCCGACGGACGCCAGCTCGTCGTGGACGCCGGCGAGTCGGGCGCCTTCGACCTGATCCCCGGCGAGCGGGTCCGCAACGTCGCCCGCGCCCTGACCTCCCCGCGCGCCACCCGGCTGATCTCCGAGGCCGACTCCCCGAACTCCACCGTGGTCGTGCTCGCGCCGCCCGTCCTCTCGTACGCCGACGCCCTCGCGCTCGTGGACCGCGTCGACGGGGTCCTGGTGGTCTGCGACCCGCGCGCGGTGCACCGCACCGACCTGTCCCGGATCCGCGAGCTGATCAGCGGCGCCGGCGGCACCGTGCTGGGCGCCGTGCTGCACACCCCGCTGCCCGGCGAGAAGCGCGGCACCGGCCTGCTGCGCAAGGGCGGCACGCCCTCCGCGCCGGCCCCGGCGCCCGCCGCGCAGACCCCGGAGCGGTCCGCGCCGCAGCCGATCCCGTACGAGGTGGCCGACACCGAGCAGCACATCCCGGGTGACGGCACCGACACCGTCGCCCTGCGCACGGTCCGCACGGGCCGGCGGTGAGCCGGCGCGGCCTCGCCGCGGTCGCGTCCGTCCTGGACCAGGCCGCCTCCAGCGCCACGAACATCCTGGTGCTGGTGCTGGCCGCGCGGCTGTCGTCGGCGTCCGGTTTCGCCGATTTCTCGATGGTGTACGTGACCTTCAGCGTGCTCCTCGGGCTGAACATGGCCTACGTCGGCCAGACCGTGGTGCTGGAGAAGGGCGAGCGCCTGCCCTCCGTGTGCCGCTCGGGCCTGGCCTTCACCGCGGCCGCCTCGGCCGCGGCCGGGGTGGCGCTGGCCGTCGTGGGCCTGGCGCTGGCGGGGGGCGCAGGGCGGGCGTTCCTCGCGCTGGGCCTCGTACTGCCCCTGGTCCTCGTACAGGACGGGCTGCGCTACTGCTTCTCCGCACTGCGGGCGCCCGAGCGGGCGCTGGCCGCCGACGCGCTGCGCCTCGTGTGCGTGGTCCCGGCGCTGCTGCTCCAGCCCGAAGGGGCCTCGGCGGGACGGCTGGTGCTGGTGTGGGGGGCCTCGGCCCTGCCCGCGCTGGCGCTCGGACTGTGGCTGCTGCGGCCGTCCGTGCGCGGGGCCCGGATGGAGCTGCGCCCGTACCTGCGGCGCGGGCACCTCGGGCAGCGGTTCGTGGTCGAGTTCGCGGTGGGCAACGGCTCCAGCCAGCTCGCGGTGCTCGGCCTCGGCGTCTTCGCGACCCCGCTGGCCGTCGGCGCGCTGCGGGGCGCGACCACCTTGTTCGGGCCGCTGAACGTGCTGTTCAACTCGGCCAACGCCTTCGGCCCGCCGGTCGTGGGCCGGGCCCGCGGCAAGCGCGGTGTGGTCCGGCTGACCGCGCTGATGGGCGGCGCGCTCGCCGTCGTCGGGGCCGGCTGGGGGGCCGTGCTGTACGCGCTGCCGGACCGGCTGGGCCGTCAGCTGCTCGGCGACACCTGGACGGCGGCGTCCGCGCTGCTGCCGGCCACGGGCGCGCAGTACGCCGTCATGGGACTCGGCACGTGTGCGCTGCTGACCCTGCGCGTGCTCAACCCGAGGGCCACCCTGTCCTTGCAGGTGGTCTTCTCGCTGCTGTCCGTGGGGCTGCTGCTCGGCGGGTACGCGCTGTGGGGCGTGGCCGGGGCCGCCTGGGGTCTGGCCCTCGGCTCGGCCGCGAAGGCGGTGGCGGGCTGGCTCCGGGTGGCCCGGATCGAGGTGCCCGCGGCCCCGGCCCCGGCCGCGGAGTCAGTGACCGCCTGAGGCTGCCGCGCCGGTGCTCCCGGCGCTCGCGTCGCCGGCGTCGCCCGTGGCGGCGGCGACGTCGCCGAAGCCCGTTTCCAGCAGGGCGAACAGGTCGCGCATGGCCTGCTGCTGGTCGTCCTGGCCGCGGATCAGGCTGGTGGTGTCCAGCGCGAAGCGGGCCAGTGCGGCGGCCCCGAGGTCGCCTTCGGGGGCGCCGGTCGCCTCGGCGATGGCGGCGGCCAGGGCGAACTCGTGGCGCCTCCACATCCGGTCCCAGTACTCCTGGAGTTCGGGGGTCTGCCGGACCAGGTTCATGTGCGCGACCACGTCCGGATCGTCGATGCGCCGCGTGGCGCGGGTCGCGAGGAGGTGGTCGCGCAGGGCGTGCAGGACGGACTGCCCGGCGGCCCGGTCCCGTACGGCCGCGACCAGTGCGGCCTCGACGTCCTCGTCCTCGTCGAAGACGAGGGCCTCTTTGCTCGGGAAGTGCTTGAACAGGGTGGTCACGGAGACGTCGGCCGCCTCCGCCACGTCCCGCACGCCCACCTTCTCGTAGCCGTGTTCCAGGAACAGCCGCCCCGCCGCATCCGCCAGGGCCTGGCGGGTCTGGGCCTTCTTGCGTTCGCGGCGCCCCACTGTCTCGTTCATAGCCACACTCTAGCGCCGTGGTGTATCCGATGCAAAAGTTGAGTGGTTGCACTTATTGAGTGGCTGTGCTTCCGTGGAGCCATGCCTCACACCACACCCTCGGCGGCCGAGGCCGCCACCCCCGGCCGGATACGCCTGACCCTGCTCGGCGTGATGCTCGCGATGCTGCTCGCCATGCTCGACAACATGGTCGTCGGCACCGCGATGCCGACGATCGTCGGTGAACTCGGCGGCCTGGAGCGCCTGTCGTGGGTGGTCACCGCCTACACGCTCGCCACCGCCGCCTCGACCCCGGTCTGGGGCAAGCTGGGCGACCTGTACGGCCGCAAGGGCACCTTCCTCACCTCGATCGTGATCTTCCTCGTCGGCTCCGGCCTGTCCGGCGCGGCCCGTTCCATGGAGCAGCTGATCGCCTTCCGGGCCCTCCAGGGCATCGGCGCCGGCGGTCTCGTGGTCGGCGCCTTCGCCCTCATCGGTGCGCTGGTCTCCCCGCGCGAGCGGGGCAGGTACCAGGGCATGTCGGCCACGATCATGGCGGTCGGCACCATCGGCGGGCCACTGCTCGGCGGCTTCCTCACCAGCCACCTGGGCTGGCGGTGGAGCTTCTACATCAACCTGCCGATCGGCGTGGTCGTGCTGGCCTGGATCCAGACGATGCTGCACCTGCCGGCGAAGCGCCCGGCGACCCGCGCCGACGCGCCGCGCATGGACTACCTCGGCGCCGCGCTGCTGACCACCACCATCAGCGCGCTGGTCCTGCTCACCACCTGGGGCGGCACCCAGTACGCGTGGGGCTCGGCGCAGGTGCTCGGCCTGGCGGCGCTGACCGTGCTCGCGCTCGGCGCCTTCCTGTGGTCCCAGACCCGCGCGGCGGAGCCGGTGCTGCCGCTCTCCGTCTTCCGCATCCGCAATCTGTCCCTGGCCTCGGTGATGGCCTTCAGCACCGGCGCGGCGATGTTCGGCGTGGTGAGTTTCCTGCCGATGTACCAGCAGTCGGTGCAGGGCGCCTCGGCCGCCAACTCCGGAATGCTGCTGCTGCCGATGGTCCTCCCGATCGTGCTGTGCTCGCAGGTCGTCGGCCGGGTGATGACCCTGACCGGCAGGTACAAGGTGTTCCCGGTCGTCGGCGGCGTCGTGGTCAGCCTCGGCCTGTACCTGCTGTCCACCATGGACGCCACCACCGGACGCGGAACGTCCGCCTTCTACATGGTGGTCCTCGGCACGGGGCTGGGCCTGGCGATGCAGATGCCGATGACGATCGCGCAGAACAGCGTCGAGGTGAAGGACATGGGCGTCGCCTCGGCCTCCTCCACCCTCTTCCGCACCATCGGCGGCTCGTTCGGCGTCGCCCTCTTCGGCTCGCTCTTCGCCCGCCGGGTCGGCGACGGGATCAGTCCGCACTCGGTGGCCGCGGGCACGCACAGCCTCTTCCTCTGTGCGGCGCTGCTGAGCCTGGCGGGCCTGGCCGCGGCCGTGTGCGTCAAGGAGGTCCCGCTGCGCGGAAAGCCGTCCGGCCCGGCGGAGCCGGCCGGACCCCGCAAGGCCGCCGCCACCGCCCCCGCCTCACAGGGCTAGCGCAGGGTGGTGTCCTTGTCCGTGCGGTACGTGGCCACCAGCGCGAGGCACAGGGCGGCGATGGCCACGCGGCCGGAGGCCTGCAGGAGCGGACCGCGCAGCAGGATGAAGGAGTAGCCCGCGACGAGCGGGACCACCACCGAGATCAGGCTCCCCGGCGGGGACCGGCGGGTGGCCCGCTTGGCGTAGCGGCGGTCGACGCGGGCGGCGGCGTACCCCAGGGCCACGAGTCCGCCGCCCATGCCCAGCGGACCGAAGTCGATCCACAGCTCCGCCCAGATAGGGGAGGAGAGGTTGGTGTTGACGGTGCCCATCCACTGGCCGACCATCACGCCGGTGTCGCGCGCCTTCCCGGGCCAGACCGAGCGCGGCACCGCGAAGAAGACGGATCCGGCGAGCTGGCGGCCGTAGAGGTGGCCGGGACCGGACTGCGAGTAGGTGATGGTGTTCGCGAACATGCCGATCTGGTCGTAGTCCTTGAGCGCCATCGGCTCCAGGAACGAGGTCGTCTCGACCGGCTTGTAGTTCTTCTCGTCGTAGCGGAAGCGGTCCGCGAAGGGGAAGACGAGCAGGGCGATCACCACGGCCATCGACAGCGCCACCCGGTACATCGCGGCGCTCACCGGGAAGACGGTGAACAGCAGCGCGAACATGACGGTCAGGAACCAGTAGCGCGGGTTCGAGATCGGGTTGTTGACCACCAGGTTCAAGGCGGCGAGCGCCGACCAGGTGACGATGACCGAGACCTTGCGGCGGGCGAACTTCGACGTGATCAGCCAGCGCGTGTACAGCAGCAGCGCGAGCAGCGCGGGCACGGTGCCGAAGCCGCGCAGCAGGGCCTGGCCGGCCTGGCCGTCGCCGTTGGAGACGCCCGCTTCCTCGATGCCGGCGATGATCTCCTGCCGGCTGGAGAAGAAGACCGCGGGGCCGCCGAGCTTCATGATGAAGGCCGCGCTGCACAGGAACGACAGGACGGTCAGCAGTTGCAGGCGCCGCCGGTGCGCCATGACCGGGCGCGGTTCCTTCTGGGAGCCCCCGGCGCGGCCGGCGGGCCGGTGCCGGGCGAGCAGCACGCCCACGTCGAAGGCCGCGCAGCCGAGCAGCACCAGGCCGATGGCCGCGGTGAGGTCGGAGCGGGGCCCCACGACCGGGGTCGGGACCTGGCCGAGGACGGCCTGGGCGAGCGGGGCCACGCCCATGGCCATGTAGACGAAGAGCCAGAAGGAGCCCTGGAGCAGCTTGCGGCGGCTGGTGAGGACCATCGCGGAGAGCCGCGCGCCCGCGTACATGGTCAGCAGGAGCTGGAGCCAGAAGGCCGCGTCGTGGGCGCCGGCGCCGGTCTGCACGGCGACGAAGAGCGGCAGGAAGACGGTGAACCCGAGGGCGAGAGGTACGGACAGCGCGCGCGAGAGCAGGGTGCGCGGGGTGGTGACCCGGCCCCACCTGGTCTCGTCCGCGGCCGCCGGAGCGGGGGGCGTGACGGAGGGCTTGCGTACGTCCGTTGCCACTGCTGCCCCCACCCCATGTGCCTGGTCCGCGCGCAGTCTAGTCTGAGCGGGCGGCGCCCGGGGAGGCGCCCGCGGGGTGGATGACGGGGCGGATGATGAGGGGCTGCTGTGCGTGATCTTCCTGCCTTCACGCTGGCCGGATACGACAAAGGGCGCGGGCTGCTGACCCAGGCGCTCTGGTTCGGCGTGATGAACACGCTGTTCATGAGCTGGTTCTGCCCGGCCCGGGTGCGCGTCGCGCTGCTGCGGGCCTTCGGGGCGAAGATCGGCGAGGGCGTGCTGATCCGCCACAAGGTGCGGGTGCTGTGGCCGTGGAAGCTGGCCGTCGGGGACCACACCTGGATCGGCGAGGGCGCCTGGCTGCTCAACCTGGAGCCGGTGGTGATCGGTTCGCACGTGTGCGTCTCCCAGGAGGCCATGCTGTGCACCGGCTCGCACGAGCACCGGGCCGCCGACTTCCGCTACCGCAACGCCCCGATCGTCGTGGAGGACGGTGCGTGGGTGGCGGTACGGGCGACCGTGCTGGCCGGGGTCACCGTGGGCCGGTGCGCCGTCGCGGGCGCGGGGGCCGTCGTGCACAAGGACCTGCCGGAACTGACCCTGCAGACCCAGGACGGGCGTCGCCGCCCGGTGGAGGAACCCAAGTGAGCGCCGCTTTCAGAGTTCTGCACGCCGTCACGCTGCACTCCCCCTCGCACGCCTTCGGCGGGCCGGTCCGGGTCGCGCTGAACCTGGCGAAGGGACTGCGGGCGCGCGGCCACGAGGCGGGGCTGCTGGCGCTGGGCGAGGGCTTCGCCGATCCCTGGCCCACCTCCGTGGAGGGTGTTCCGGCCAGTCTCTTCCCCGCCCGGCGCCTGCTCCCCCTGGGTTTCAGCGGGATGACCTCGCCGGCGCTGCTCGCCTCGGCGGGACGCCTGGTGCGGGGCGCCGACGTGGTCCACGTCCACCTGGCGCGGGACCTGGTCACCCTGCCCGTCGCCCTGGCGGCGCTGCGGGCCGGCAAGCCGCTCGTCCTGCAGACCCACGGCATGGTGGACCCGAGCGAGAAGCTGCTGGCCAAGGTGCTCGACGCGGTGGCGGTACGCCGGCTGCTGCGCGGCGCCGACGCGGTGCTGTACCTGACCCCGCACGAACGGGAAGGCCTGGACGCGGTGGTGGGCGCGCCCCTGTCCCGGGCGGTGCGGCTGGTGAACGGCACCCCGGCCCAGGAGGAGCGGCCGGCGCCCGCGGGGCCGCCGCGCATCCTGTACTCGGCGCGCCTGCAGGCCCGCAAGCGGCCGGTGGACTTCGTCTCCGCGGCCCCGGCGATCCTGGCGGCGCACCCGGACGCGGAGTTCGTGGTGGCCGGGCCCGACGAGGGCGAACTGGCGGCGGTGCGCGCGCGGATCGCCTCGCTCGGGCTGTCGGAGCGCTTCACGGTGCCGGGGGCGCTGTCGAGCACGGAGGTCCTGGCGGAGCTGCGCCGGGCGCACGTGTACGTACTGCCCTCGGTGGACGAGCCGTTCCCGATGTCGGTGCTGGAGGCCCTCGCGGTGGGGGTGCCGCCGGTGGTGACCCACTCCAACGGCCTGGCCCGCGACATCGCCGCCGCGGGCGCCGGCCTGGCGGTGGATCCCGGCCCGGAGGGCGTCGCGGCGGCGGTGCTGTCCCTGCTGGACCCCGACGCCAACCGGTCGGCCTCCCTGGCGGCCCGCGAACTGGCCGCGGCGTCCTTCTCGATGGACGCGGTCCTGGACACCCTGCTGCCCGTCTACGCGGCGGCCGGGCGCTGACCGGGCGGGGCCGGGCCGCCCCTTAGAGGACGTCCCGGCGCTCGCCCGCGACGGGCACGGCCGCCGTGATGCGGCGGCGCTTGAGGACGCTCGCGTAGACGGCGAGGCCGATGGCACCGACCGCCATCATGATCAGGCCGACCAGGTCGAGGTTGACGCTCTCCATCTCCCAGTCGGTCGCGAAGGTGAGGATGGCCCCCACCGCGATCAGGGCGATGCAGCTGCCCATGCCTCCCATAAAACTCGCCTCCGAAGCAGCGGTTCACTCGTCGTCGTGCCGTGTCCACGCGGCTACCCGGGGAACGGACGTGAAAACGCCGCCGCGGACCGGCAATCCGGTCCGCGG
>NZ_JBHWVM010000014.1:0-114253 GCF_042736805.1 Streptomyces sp. NPDC060031 | reverse complement strand
GTACGACGGCGGGCGCGGGGGCAGCGACGGGCGCGGGCGCGGAGGCGGGAGCGACGGGCGCGGAGGCGGGAGCCGGGTGCGCGGCCGGGGCCATGGCGTGCGACTCGGGGCCGGGGACGTAGGCCATGGCGGGAGCGGCGGCCGGCGGGGCGGCCACGAAGCCGGCGGGCGGCCCGCTGCGCTCCAGCCGGTCGAGCCGCGCCTGGAAGGACCGCTCGTCGCTGAAGGCGGCGGGCAGCAGCACCCGGGCGCAGATCAGCTCGAGCTGCAGGCGCGGCGAGGTCGCGCCGCGCATCTCGGTGAGCCCGGTGTTGACCAGGTCGGCGGCGCGCGACAGCTCGGCGGCCCCGAAGACGGAGGCCTGGGCCTGCATCCGCTCGACGACATCGGCGGGGGCGTCGATGAGCCCCTTCTCCCCGGCGTCGGGCACGGCGGCGAGGATCACCAGGTCGCGCAGCCGTTCCAGCAGGTCGGCGACGAAGCGGCGCGGGTCGTTCCCGCCCTCGACGACGCGGTCCACGACCTCGAAGGCGGCCGCGCCGTCCCCGGAGGCGAAGGCGTCGATGACGGCATCGAGCAGTGACCCCTCGGTGTACCCGAGCAGGGAGGTGGCCATGGCGTATGTCACACCCTGGTCGGTGGCGCCGGCGAGCAGCTGGTCCATGACGGACATCGAGTCACGCACGGAGCCGGCGCCGGCCCGTACGACGAGCGGCAGCACGCCGTCCTCGACCTTGGCGCCCTCGCGTCCGCAGACCTCGCCGAGGTAGTCGCGCAGGGTGCCGGGCGGGACCAGCCGGAAGGGGTAGTGGTGGGTCCGGGACCGGATGGTCCCGATCACCTTCTCCGGCTCGGTGGTGGCGAAGATGAACTTGAGGTGCTCCGGCGGCTCCTCGACGACCTTCAGCAGGGCGTTGAAGCCCGCCGAGGTGACCATGTGGGCCTCGTCGATGATGTAGATCTTGTACCTGCTGGCGGCGGGGCCGAAGAAAGCCTTCTCCCGCAGGTCACGGGCGTCGTCCACACCACCGTGCGAGGCGGCGTCGATCTCGATGACGTCGATGGAGCCCGGCCCGTTCCTGGCCAGGTCACGGCAGGACTGGCACTCGCCGCACGGGGTCGGGGTGGGACCCTGCTCACAGTTCAGGCAGCGGGCGAGGATGCGCGCGCTGGTCGTCTTTCCACACCCGCGCGGCCCGCTGAACAGGTACGCGTGATTGACCCGGTTGTTCCGCAGGGCCTGCATCAGCGGTGCAGTGACATGCTCCTGCCCGATGACCTCGGCGAACGACTCGGGGCGATAGCGGCGGTACAGCGCAAGGGACGACACGTCTACGAGGTTATCCGGGCCCACCGACATCAGCGGCCCTCCGACCCGGACCCGGGCCCACGGGCGGCCGCCCGGGCCCGCCGGGACCCGCAGGAAGCCGCCGGAAGCCGCCCCGGAACGCAAAGCGCCCCTCACGCACCCGCCAGAGCCCACTTACCCTTGCTGCCTTCCGGCCCTGGGGGAGTTGGGTGAGATAGCGCCACGTGAGGGGCTGGCCCCACCCTAGCGGATGGATGCCCCCGGAATCGAGCCGGATGCCGGCCGACTCCCCGCCGGGCGATCACGTGCGCGAGCACCCCTCAGCGTCTTGTATTGTTTGCAGCGGAGGATTCGCCTAGTGGCCTAGGGCGCACGCTTGGAAAGCGTGTTGGGGGCAACCCCTCACGAGTTCGAATCTCGTATCCTCCGCCAGTGCCTCACCGGGCACTTGAAGGCCCCGACCGGGAAACCGGCCGGGGCCTTCTGCGTTCCTCGCCCTCGCGCCCCCGCCTCAGCAACTGCCGGACCTGGCGCCACACCCGAATCACCTCGGCGAGCTCCGCAAGAAACGTCCGGACGTGCACCAGCAGGCACCTCGCAAGCCCTACGGCCACGAGGACCCCTGCCGCGATGGTGATCCACCGCACCTGGCACCTCCTCGCCCTGTTCATCACCATGCTCGCCACACCAAAGATCGAAGTCAGCAGCTCGCAAGCCGCATTTTGTGATCTTCGGAAGAGCTCCACCGTAGACACCATGCTGGATATACTTTATGGGTCAGCTGATATCACGGGAGGTGTCCAGATGAGTCGAACAGTGATCGACCTTGACGACGAGCTGCTGGCCGACGTGGCTCAGGCGCTCGGGACGAGCACCAAGAAGGAGACGGTCAACACCGCCTTGCGCGAAGTGTTGGAGAACCGCCGGCGCGCGCTCGCGCTCACTCGGCTGCGGGCTACCGCCGGAGAGGGCGCGTTCGACCTGGGCCTCTTCGAGGACAAGAGGAACTACCGACGGTGAGCGCGGCACAGTTCCTGATCGACACCAGCGCACTCGCACGGTTCCTGCACGGCGACGCCGAACAGTACGGCTGGGATCAGGCGGCTGCGGCTGGTCTCATCGCAACCTGCCCGATCACCGAGCTGGAGTTCTTCTACGGTGCCCGATCCGCCGCAGACCGCGCGCGCGGCATCGATGACATGCGGTTGCTGTTCGGCTGGGTGCCCGTCGACGACCGGGCGTACGACCGCGCCTGGCAGGTCCAGGAGCTACTGACCCAGCGCGGGCAGCACCGCAGTGCGGGCGCGGTGGACCTCGTCGTTGCCGCCACCGCGGAACTGCAGGGGCTGACTCTCCTGCACCGCGACCACGATTTCGAGTGCATCGCGGCTGTCACCGGCCAAGCCATGCAGTGGTACGGCCCGGAGGCCGGCAAGTAAGCCCACGCTGGTCTCGGTCCTGGTCTCATTCGCGGGTGTACAGCACCGTAGGGCGAGTCCGTAGCCGCTACCTTCGCCACAGGCCGGGACGCCCGCGACCGTCGCCGAACCCCCCGACGAACATGTGGAAAGCGTGTGGAGGGCAACCCCTCACGAGTTCGAATCTCGTATCCTCCGCCAGTGCCTCACCGGGCACGACGTCGAAGGGCCCCGCTGCTTGCAGCGGGGCCCTTCGCGTTCCCCGACCGCAGTCCGGAGATCTTCACCCGCCGATCACCGTGGGGCGCCCGGCGCCGGCAGTGGTCCTCGGCCGGGGAGTCCTTCCGGGTGATCGTCGAGGGCGCCGCGCCACGCCTCCGGGGCCGGCTCTCCGGATGCGCGCCCCGCACGGTGGGCGGCGAGGGGCCCGGCCCGCGCCGCCGTACGGCATCGAAACGGCGGCCTTGCGCCGCGCCGGAGCCTTGACACCCATCTGGCTTGTGCCGCCTTAGTGTTGACGACGTGACATGTAATTCTGAGGGCCCCACCGACCCACCAGGAGACTTATGAACACCGCGTCCCGGACGGCAGATCCCGACGTCTCTTCCTCGGGTCCCGCCGTCGACACGCTCGGGATGTCCGCCGCGCAGGCCCGCAGCGCGGAGCTGGAGGAGCAGATCCTCAAGGATCCGGGGCAGTTCCGGGTGTTGACGGGCGACCGCCCGACCGGCCGGCTGCACCTGGGTCACTACTTCGGCACGCTGCACAACCGCGTACGTCTTCAGGACCTCGGCGTGGAAATGCTCGTGATCATCCCGGACTACCAGGTCCTCACCGACCGGGACGTGGCGGACAACCTGACGTGGCACGTCGAGGAGCTGGTGCTGGACTACCTCGCCATCGGCGTGGACCCGGCCCGCAGCACGATCTTCACGCACAGCGCCGTCCCGGCCCTCAACCAGCTGATGCTGCCCTTCCTCAGCCTGGTCTCCGTCTCGGAGCTCAACCGCAACCCCACGGTCAAGGACGAGATCACCCACTCGCGCCAGTCCGCCGTGAGCGGCCTGATGCTCACCTACCCCGTGCACCAGGCCGCGGACATCCTCTTCTGCAAGGCCAACCTCGTCCCGGTCGGTCAGGACCAGCTCCCGCACCTCGAACTGACCCGGACCATCGCGCGCCGCTTCAACGACCGCTACGGCAACGGCACCCCCGTGTTCCCCCGGCCCGATGCCCTGTTGTCGAGCGCACCGCTGCTGCTCGGCACGGACGGCACCAAGATGAGCAAGAGCCGGGGCAACGCCATCGCCCTGGCCGCCGACGCCGACGAGACCGCCCGCCTGCTGAAGGGGGCCAAGACCGACGGCGAGCGCCACATCACCTACGACCCTGCCGCGCGCCCCGAGGTGTCGTCGCTCATTCTTCTGGCGGCCCTCTGCCAGGGTCGTACCCCTCATCAAGTGGCCGACGAGATCGGCTCCGCGGGAGCCGCCGCGCTGAAGAAGACCGCGACCGAGGCGGTCAATGAGTACCTGGCGCCGATCAGGGCCCGCCGGGCCGAGTACGCGCAGGACCGCGGCTACCTCCGCCGGACGCTGCGCGAGGGCAACGAGCGCGCCAGGGCCACGGCGGACACCACCCTCGCCGAGGTGCGTGCCGCCATGAACAGCCAGTACTGACCCTCCCACGCCCGGAGCGGGCGGCGTGCTGAGGGTGTGAGAGGGGCGGTCCCCACGGGGCCGCCCCTCTTTGGTGTGCGCGCGGCCGCGCGGCCGCGCGGCGGGGTCGGCGCCGGGACGAGGAGCGGGGATCCCGGACGAGGAGCGGGGGATCCGGGACGAGCGGCGGTCCACGCCGGGACGACCGGGCCTCACCGGCAACCCGAGTCCACCTCAAGCCGTCCCCGGTGGTTCGTCGAGGCAGGTCGGTGACGCTGGACGCCAGAGGTCGAGCAAAACCCTACGCGTCTTCTGCTGTCGACAGACCTCTTGAGGTAGGCATCCTATGAAAATCCTCTTGGTCGCCATGCCATGGCAAGGGCTTGATACGCCGTCGAGCGCCCTCGGAATCCTGGGGCCGTGCGTCCGCAGACAAGCCGCCGGCTGGGAAGTCGACGAGCTGTACGCCAACATCCCGTGGGCCGAACACCTGATGCGCGAGAGCGACGGCTACATCACGGCGGAGCACTACGGTGAGGTCGCGGTCCAGGTCTTCCACGGCGTGGGCGACTGGGTGTTCACTTCGGCGCTGTACGACGTCGACGGACATCGGGTCGACGAGTTCTCCGAGTTCCTCCAGAAGCGCGGCATAGAGCCGCAGGTTCCCGTCGAGATGCAGAAGCACTCCCGGGAATTCATCCGGAACCTCGCGGCCGAGATCGCCGCGGATCCCCCGGACGTCGTGGGCTTCACGAGCACCTTCATGCAGAACGTGCCGTCCCTCGCCCTGGCCAAGGAGCTGAAGAGGATCGCACCGGGCATCCGGACGCTGATCGGCGGCGCCAACTGCGACGGGCCGCAAGGCCCCGCCCTGCACCGCAACTTCGAGCAGCTCGACTTCGTGATCAGTGGGGAGGGCGAGCGCGCGCTGCCCGCGCTGCTGAACCGCATCGCCAAAGGCAAGGGTTTCGCCGACGTGCCGGGGCTCAGCTGGCGTGACGAAGAGGGCCGGACGGTGGCGAATCCGCCCGCCGCGGCGGCGCTGCCGTTCGCCGCGGTGCCCGCGCCCGACTACGACAGCTACTTCCGGGCGCTCAAGAGTTCACCCGTCCAGGACCACGTCCGTCCGATGCTGGTCATGGAGACCTCCCGCGGGTGTTGGTGGGGCGACCGCCATCAATGCACGTTCTGCGGCCTGAACGGATCGAACATCGATTTCCGGAGCAAGGCCCCCGAACGCATCGCCCGGGAAGTCCAGGATCTCGTCGAGCGCTACCAGATCCTCGATCTGGTCATGGTGGACAACATCCTCGACATGAAGTACTTCGGCACGGTCATACCGGAGCTGGCCGCCCTGGACCTCGATCTGCGGATCCACTACGAGATCAAGTCCAACCTGACGCGTGACCAGTTGAAGAGCCTGCGCGAAGCGAACGTGCTCTACGTGCAGCCCGGCATCGAGGGCCTGAGCTCCCATGTGCTGCGCCTCATGGACAAGGGCGTCAGCGGCGCGCACAACGTGCGGCTCCTGCGCGATTCGGAGGACCTCGGCCTCAACGTCACCTGGAACATCCTTTACGGATTTCCCGGTGAGACCGAGGAGGACTACCGCGGACTGCTCAAGAGGTTCACCACGCTCGAGCACCTCCAGCCGCCGACCGGGGCTTGGCGCATCGCGTTGGAGCGGTTCAGTCCGTACTTCGAGGAGCCGACCAACGGGTTCATGTTCCGCCGTCCCGCCGAAATCTACGACTTCATCTACGAGGTGCCGAGGGATCAGCTCTACGACTTCGTCTACCTCTTCGACACGACCGACGAGGGAATCGTGGGCCCCGTCGAGGACGAACTGAAGCAGGCGGTCGACGAATGGGCCGCGGCGTACGACCAGAGCAGCCTCTCCTACTGGATCGACGACCGGGACCGGGTCGTCATCGAAGACCGCCGAGCCAGCTGGCCGGAGGAAGTGATCGAGTTGGACGACCGCCAGAGCAACGTGTACCTGGGCATGTTCCAGGGCGCCGGCCAGGAGGGAGTACGCCGACGCCTGGCCTCCGCCGGGTTCGCGGCCGGGGAGGGCGAGGTCGAGGAGATGCTCCGTTACTTCGTCGACCGCGGCCTGGCGTTCGAGGAGGAGGGCCGCTACGTGAGCGTCGCGCTCGAGGTCGACCCGTACCGGCGGAAGCTGGTCAATGGCAGGGAGGTGTTTGCGTCGCGATGAGCGTACTCATGGACATCGCTGAACTCAGGGAACGGGCTTCGGATACGGAGCGCCCGCCGACCGGTGATCGGCCCGCGTCCGCGACGCTGACCCTCGGATCCGACGGGGCGGCACTTCCCGCGGTCACCGAACTGGCGGCGCTGCTGCCCCGCATGTCGGTCGCCGGGGTACGGCTGGCGCAGAGCGCCGACTTCGCGGCGCTCCCCGCCGCGTCGATCGTGCGGATCATCGCGTTGATCCGCGAATGCGCCTCGATCGGCGTCCCGGTCTCCTGGTCGCTGGTCCTGGACCCGGGACAGCGCGACCTGATCCGTCGGCTCGATCATCTGCCCGCCCCCGACCGGACCGTGGTGGCGGGGAAAGAAGCCGTGGCCGCCAGCGCGTGGCGGTCCTCCGAGGATTTCGGGCTCCTGTACTTCCGCAAGGGTCCGAATTTCCTGTCGGTCGTCGACAACCGGCCCGAATCCTGCCGGCGGATCGTCCTCGACGATCCCGCCACGATGGACGTCTTCCGCCAAGGCCTGGCGGGATGCCCGTGGGCCGGGCTGTCCCGGGATCCGCAGTACGCCGCCGCCGCGGCGGACCTGGTGGAAAAGGGCCTGCTCCTGCGCATCGGGGACCACTGCGTGACCTTGCCGCTGCACATGCGTACCTGGCCCCTGGGCGCAGCCCTGCTCGGGGGAACCCTGGCCTCGGCCGGGAAGAAGCCGGAGGAGGGACTCTGATGGCCACCGCCGTGGACGACACGGAGCTGTTCGGCGATCTGCCGCTGCTCGCCCGATTCGAACCAGAACCTGCCAGGCGTTTCCTCGGATATGCCGTGGAGGAGTATCAAAAGTGTCTGGACAGCCGTGATTCCGACGGCGTACCCAGCCATCTGCCGCGCGCTTCCGGTCTGCTGTTCGGGCAGGCGGACGACACCGGGATCACCATCCGCGACATCGAATTCGTGCCGAATGTCCGTGACAGCGACGAGAGCGTCATCGCCGAGTTCGAAACGGCCATCGCGCCTCGTTTCGGCGACGTGTACCGGAATCCGGGTCGAGGTTTCTGGTCCGACGAGAAGGGTGTGCTCCGGGCGATCCAGCAGCAGGCCGCGAACGGCCTGGAGCTGATGGGCTCCATACATTCGCATCCGAACTGGCACGAGATCGGCCCGCCGAACGAGCGGTTCCAGCAGCTCAGTGAAGTTCCGACGCGGATGGACGAGTACCTCTTCGGTCAGTCCTGCTGGCCGGTGAATGTCATTTGGTACGTGCACGCTGACAGCGGTGGTCTGGCGCACCGGGTGGCGGGCTGGCGGCCCGGTCCGGAGCCGGAGAGCTGTCGACAGCTCGACATACGGATTCCGTCCGAGGTCTGCGATGAATTCCGCGTGGAATTGCCGTCCGAGTGACGCGAGTTCAAAGGGAACCAACGAAGGAGTAAGACATGTCCGATACAGCGCAAAGCGTCGTGACCATCAAGCTTCCTGCCGTCTTCCACGCACTGACCGGCGGCCGGCGCCAAATACCGGGTGCGGGGGACAGCATCAGGGACGTGCTTCACGGTATTGACCGGGACTATCCCGGCGTCCTCGAGCGGATCATGGACCGGGAAGGGTCCGTGAAGCGCTACGTCAACGTCTACCGGAACGACACCGACATCCGAACCTTCGACGGCCTCGAAACCAAGGTGGAGGATCAGGACGTGATCTGGATCGTCCCTGCGGTGGCGGGCGGCAGCGGAACGGCGAATTCCCAGGAGTCGTGATGTCGGATACGGATACGGATACGGATACGGATACCTTGCCTTCGGAATTCTTCACCGACCCCGGACCGTCCCCGCACGCCGCGACCGCGGAGTTCAGGTCCAAGTGTCCGGTCCATCGGATCGACTATCCCCCGGGCGCCGAGGCGTACGCGGTCCTCGGGCACAAGGAGGTCGAGGAGGCCTTCGGCGACTTGCGCCTGTCCAAGCAGGTCGAGAACCTTCCTCCCCGGTACCGGGACAAAGCGGCCGACAGTCTCCTCATGGTCCGCAACCTGGGGTTCGCCGACCCGCCCGAACACCACACCCGGCTGCGCAAGCCCATCAGCCGGGCGTTCCTGCCCGGCAGGATCGCCGGCCTCCGCCCGCGCATCCAGGAAATAGTCGACGATCTCATCGACGCCTTTCCGGAGTCCGGTGAGATCGACCTGCTGACCGCCTTCGCCCTGCCCCTGCCGCTCACCGTGATCTGCGAGTACCTGGGGATACCGGTCGAGGACCGGCCGCTGTTCCTGGAGTGGGGCTACGTCCTCAGCCAGGATCCGTTCCAGCACTCGGAGACGGAGCTGAAGGCGGCGACCGAAGCGTTCACCGACTACTTCACCGAGCTGGTGGCCGAGCGTCGCAAGGACCTGCGGGAGGACCTGCTGAGCGAGCTCATCCGGGGCCGGGACGAGGGCGTCTTCAGCGAACGGGAGCTGTTCTCGACGATCCTCCTGCTGCTCATCGCGGGACACAAGACGGTTGCCAACATGCTCGGGAACGGGACGGCCCTGCTGCTCTGCCATCCCGAGCAGCTCGCCATGCTCCGCGCGCGCCCCGAGCTGGTCCCCTCGGCGGTCGAGGAGATCCTGCGCTACGAGGGCTCGGCCTCCTGGGCCTCGCTGCGCATCGCGGCGCAGGACATGCGGCTGGGGGACGTGGCCATCCCCAAGGGGAGCTTCGTGCATCTCTCCCTGTCCAGCGCGGGCCACGATCCCCAGGCGTACGACGACCCGGAGCGTTTCGACGTCACCCGGTCGCCCAACCACCATCTGGCCTTCGGTCACGGTCCCCACTTCTGCGTGGGCGCCCCGCTGGGCCGGCTCCAGGGCGAGATCGCTTTCACCACGCTGCTGCGCCGACTGCCGCAGTTGGAACTCGCGGTGGCTCCGCAGGAGATCGCCTGGCTCTCCGACAGCTCGCTCAGCCGGGGGCTCGATGCCCTTCCCGTCCGAACCGGAAAGCGGGTGCCGCGATGACGACCACGGGGACAGCCGACGGCGCGAGCATCGCCGTGGTGGGCGTCGGCGGGGTGGGCCGCTGTCTCGGCGGCCGGCTCGCCGTCGCGGGGTGCGACGTGCGGTTCCTGACGCGCGGCGAGAACCTCGCCGCGCTCAAGCGGGACGGGGTGCGCATCACCGACGGCACGAGTGACTGGACCGTGCCGCAGGTGCGGGCGTCGGACGACCCGCGGGACATCGGCGAGGTCGATTTCGTCCTGCTGTGCGTGAAGACCCAGCAGTTGCCGGAGGCCATCGACACGCTGTCCCCGATGGTCGGCGAGGGCACCGCCGTGATCACCGTGCAGAACGGGGTGGAAGCTCCCGAGCAGGTGGCAGCCGGTATCGGCCGCGAGCGGGTGCTTCCCGGCATGGCCAGGGTCGTCGCCCTTCCGACCGATCCGGGCGAGGCGCGGCGCGTGGGGCCGCCCGGTGCGCTGGGCTTCGCCGAGTGGGACGGCAGCGTGTCCGAGCGGGTGCTACGACTGCGCGAGGTGCTCAGTGCCGCCACGGTGACGGTGATGGAGCCGAGCGACATCTGGGCCGACCTGTGGGCGAAGTTCCTCCTGGTGGCGCCGGTCGGCAGTCTGGGAGCCGCCACCGGTGGGGCGACCATCGGCGAGCTCAGGTCGCGCGCGGGCACCCGGCGGATGCTGATCGCGGGCATGCGGGAGATCTACGAGACCGGCGTCGAGCTGGGGATCGCCCTGCCGGGAGATGCCGTGGACACGGCGATCGGGATCATGGACCGGCAGTCGCCGGACGCCACCTCCTCGCTGCAGCGGGACATCCTCGCGGGCCGGCCGTCGGAGCTGGAGGCCTGGACCGGGGCCGCGGTCCGCCTCGCCGAGCGGGCGGGCAAGGCCGCGCCGGTCCTCGAGACGGTCTACGAGTTGCTGGCCACGCGCGAAGCGCTGGCGGCGAGCGCGTAGGGCATGAGGCGTAAGGCGTAGGCAGACGCCGGATTCCCGGCCGGGGTCGCCCGGCCGGGAACGCGCCGCGGCTCCGTCAGGGCCGGGCCCCCGAGCGGGGCAGCAGTGTCCCGCGCAGGAGGCCGCGCAGGGTGAAGCCGGCCGTCACGGCCCACGCCGCGAGCAGGAACGCGTACAGGGCGACGGTCAGCCACGCGAAGGCGTGCAGTCCCGTGTGCCGGGCGAGCCCCTCCGTGCCCGTCACGCAGGTGCCGACGGGGAAGGTGAAGGCCCACCACGTCATCGCGAAGCGCATCCCCTGCCGCCATGCGCGTACGACGGCCGCGCTCGCGAGGACGAGCCACAGCAGCGCGAATCCCGTCACCGGGACGCCGTAGAGCACGGCGAGCATCCCGAACCCCTGGTCGTACGGGGCCCGCACCACGTGGGGCGCGACGTCGGCGAACTGGTTGACGGCGGTCACGGACTGGCCCAGCGGCCCGAGCACGAGGAACAGCGTCGGCACCAGGAACAGCGGAAGCCGCGGTCCCGTCAGCAGCCGCGCGAAGACGACGGGCAGCATCACGAACGTCGCCATCATGCTCAGCCCGAACATGCCGTAGCAGCCGAGCAGCAGCGCCTCCTGCCACTGCCCGGCCGGCAGGTGCGGCAACAGCAGGGGGCCGAGCGCCGCGGAGACCAGGGGAGCGACGATCGGCAGCAGCCAGACGGGTGAGGCGTTGCCGGGCCGCAGGCCGTGCCCGACGGCCATCAGGTACGGGATCGCGACCGCGGACGCCAGACCGATGACCGTACCGGCCGTGAACAGCACCGCGTCCACGGCGACGGCCGCGCGCAGGCCGATCCAGTCCTTGCCGACGAGCATCGTGCCGCCGCCGACCGCCAGCAGGGCCATGGCGAGGCATCCGTAGAACGGGGCCACGGCCGGGTCGAGCAGATGGGCGCGGGCCTGGTCGCCGTGGTGTCTCCAGTGCGCCGCGCGGGCGGTGAGCAGTACGGCGAGCATCACCGCGGACAGCGCCCAGAAGAGCGAGCAGACCGTACGCAGGCCCGGGAAGGACAGCGGCAGACCGGCGCCGGCGTTGGCGACGATGGCGGTGCCCATCACCGAGGCGTACCAGTTCGGGCCGAGGTGGCGCGCGAAGGCGGCCCGACCGCCCTCCTCAGGCCGGGACGGGGCGCCGGACCGCACCGCTGTGACCACGCCTCCACGCTCGCCCGGAAACGGGCGGCGCGCCATCCGGCGGGCCGTCCGGCGAGCCGGATGGCGGGCCCTGACGGCACCCCTCGGAAGGAGGCCGCGGAGGCCTGGCTAAACTCCGCCTGCCCTATGCAGGGCAGTTGAGTTTCTGGGGGGAACGCATGCTGCACAAGTTCAGCGACGAACGGTGTCGGGGGAGACGCACGCACACACCGAGAGGCGTCACCGCGCTCGTCGCACTGATCATCGCCGTCCTGGCCGCGCTCGTGGGACCGGTCGGCGCGGCCGCCGCCGCGGTGGCGCCGAAGGACGAGACCCGGGCCGGCGCGCCCGCCGCGGAAGCCGCGCCGCAGGCCGCGCCCGCGACGCCCTCGCCCGCGCCGAAAGCCGCGCCCGCGAAGCCCGAGGAGAAGCGTCCGGAACCCGCGGCGGAGCGCGCCGCGGCCGGCCGGGAGATCGGCCGGATCAGCGCGGCCGACACCTGCTCGGGAGCCCTCGCGCCGGACACGGTCCACACCTGCGCCGCACGCCCGGCGGGCGGCGTCACATTCACCCTCGCCCTCACCGCGGCGACCGACCTGGTCTTCATCCAGGCCGTCTCCACGAGCGGCGGGATCGAGTACCCGAACCTGAAGGCGCCGGACGGCTCCGCGGTCGCCTGCGCCCCGCTGGGCTCGTACGGGGAGACGCGCTGCCCGACGAGCAAGCCCGGGACGTACACCCTTGAGCTCGCCGGCGGTTCGGTGGGCAGCGGGTTCTCCGTCTCGTACAAGGCGCTGCTGTCCGCCACCTCCTGCACCACCGTGACCGGGGCGGAGGCCGCCCTCGGGGCGCCGAAGGCCTTCGCCGCCACCGTGGCCGCCGGTTCCGCGGGCGACTGCTTCCGCCTGCCGCTGGCCGCCGGAGCCGTCCTGCGCGCGCACCTGACCTCGTACGAGGTGTACGGCACGGTCTACGACGCCACCGGCAAGCAGACGTGCTCCACCCGGAGCAACGGCTCACAGGACTTCGACTGCAAGCTGACGGGCACCGCCCCGTTCACCCTGCTGGTCAACCAGGACTACGGGCGGAGCGTGGCCTACGGCTTCACCGTCGCCCGCCTGTCCTACCCCGGCGGCTGCCCCGTCGTCACGGTGCAGGCGTACGGCACGGTCCCGGCCGCCTCGTCCGCGACGCGCTGCCGCATCCTGCGCGTGGCGACCGCCGGGCCCTTCGCGTTCGGCCCGACCGAGGCCTCGTCGTGGATCTCCGGGAAGCTCTACCAGGTGGGCGGCGCCGAGGCGTGCCCGCCGGCGCCCGACGTGCCGTGCACGCTCGCCGCCGGGGACTACACCTGGGCGCGCGACAGCAACAACACCACCGTGGACCCGTACGGCATCTGGTTCCACGCCACGAACCAGGCCACCGGCTGCACGGACGCGCGGGACGACGGCTTCGCCTCCGGCCCGGCGCGGGGCACCTTCACGGGCGCCTCCCAGCGGCTGTGCCGGACGCTCCCGACGGCCACCGGCAAGGGGCTGTACTTCCTCGACAACCCGCCCGCGGACGGCGGCGCGGACCCGGTCACCACGGTCTACGACGCCAAGGGCGTCCAGCAGTGCCGGGCCACCTCCAACGTCTCCGTCTGCAAGCTGACGGGCACCGCCCCCTTCCGCGCGGTGCTCTCCGGACCCGCCTCGGGCGCCTACCGGATGACCATCCACGGCACCGGTGACGTCAGCGGCTGCACCACCTGGAACCGCACCGGCTTCGGGCCCTCCACGGGCACGAAGGTGGATCTCACCGCCGACAAGCAGGTCGCGTGCCTGGCCCTCGCGGCCGACAAGCACTCGACCGCGGAGATGATCGACTACACGAACGCCACCAACCGGGTCAACGCCTCGGTGCAGATCTACGACGGCGCCGGCGACCAGGTGTGCAGCACGATCGGCAGCACCACGACCGCCTGCGTGTTCCAGACCGGCCCCGCCTACCCGGCGCTGCTCATCGGCACCGGCCGTATCGACAGCTACCGCCTGGTGCGCCGGGACATCTCGCCGACCGCGAAGTGCCCCGCGCCGAAGTCGCTGACCGTCGGCGGAGCGTCCACCGGCTACACCTTCAACTCCGCGCTGGACAGCACCTGCCTGCAGTTCAAGACGGCGGCCACGGACAAGCTGTGGCTCTCCGTACGGACCCCGGGGGCCTCCTACCGCACCGGAGCCCAGCTGATGGTGGCTGACGCCACCGGCAAGGTCGTCTGCTGGCAATGGGGCCCCTCCTGCCTCGTCACAGGCTCGACGGGGTACCTGGTCTTCGCTGTGGCCTCCGGTTACGACGGCAGCACTCCCATCGTGGCGCACATCGACACCTGGCGAGTCGGTACCGCGGCCGGCTGGGCGCCGGAGTGCACCAAGAACCGCTTCTCGACTGACGGTTTCCCCGTGAGGAGCGGCACGCTGACCGAGACCGCGACTGCGTATTGCGCGATCGCCGCCATGAAGCCGAACCAGCGATTCAACGTGTACGGCGCCGACAACAGCCCCACCGAGACTCCGTTGGTGAGCCTGCTGAGCCATACCGCCTTCGCGGGCACGACCGACTACTCGGTCCAGTGCAGCCACAGCGTGGGTGACTTCAAGTTCTCCTGCGCCACCTACTCCACTGCCGTGGAGGGCGACTACCTCATGCTGCTGAGCGGCTACACGGCGCCCACCCCGCTCACCTACAGCATGCAGGGAGTCTGCCAGGAGGGATGCACCACCCGTCCGCAGCCGGCCGACGCCGACTCGCTCTCCCCGGCGACCAGCGCCGCCGAGAGCACGACGCAGGTGGTCCTGCACGGCACGAACCTGACCCTCGGCACGGAGGTCACGCTCGCCTCCAACGGCACCCCCGCGTCCGCGTACCGGATGATCGAGCCCGTGTCGGTCAGCGCCGACGGCACCTCGCTCACCGTGCGGCTCTCCACCTTCGGCGTCGCGCCCGGCACTTACGACGTGGTGGTCGACGGCCCGGGCTACACCGTCGGCACCCGCTCGCCGGGCTACCTGCCCGGCGCGTACGCGGTCACCGCCGCCGCGCCGGCCGCGAAGACCCCGCCGAACGGTCACCCGCTCGCGAACTGACCCCGTCGCAACACGACGAGGCCCCGGCCGGGCAACCGGCCGGGGCCTTGTGCGTGCTCACGACATGTGTGGTCCGGCGCGCTGTCACCGCCGGCGCCGGGTCTCTGACCCGGGCCGCGGCTCAGGCGGTGGCGAGCGAGATCTCGGTCGACTTGATCAGCGCGACGACGGAGGACCCGGCGGCCAGGCCGAGCTCTTCGACCGCGTCCTTGGTGACGGCGGCGGTGAGCCCGCCGCCGTCCACGTCGATCTTGACGGACGCCATGGCGCCGCCGGTGGCGACGCCGACGACCGTGCCGGCGATCTGATTGCGGATGGACAGGCCCTCGGCGGGGCCGGTGGCGAGGGCCACGTCGGTGGCCTTGACCAGCGCCTTCACGGAGGAGCCCGCAGCGATCCCGAGGGCCTCGACGGCGTCCGTGGTGATGGCTGCGGTGATGTCCTGCCCGCCGTCCAGCCGGACCTTGACCGCCGCCATGGCCTCGCCGGCGGTGACCGCGGTGACGGTGCCGGCGAGCTGGTTGCGGATGCTCAGGCCCATGCCCGTCACGCGTCCGCCATCTTCGGCATCTCGCCGACCGTCGTCGACATGTCGATCACGGCGAAGGCCGCTCCCTGCGGGTCCGTGACCGCCGCGAAGCGGCCGAACGGGCTGTCCATCGGGCCGAAGTGCAGCTTGCCGCCCAGCGACTTGGTCTTGGCCACGGCCTCGTCGCAGTTCGGGACCGAGAAGTAGACCTGGATGTAGGAGGGGATCTGCGGCGGGAACTCGTCGCCCATCGTCATCCGTCCCAGCACCGGGTTGTCCTTGCCGCCCAGGCTGAAGACCTTGAAGTCCATGCCGGCCGTCTCGGGGTCGTCGCCGGCCCCCATCTGCTGGGCGCCGTACGGGAAGACCTTCGACAGGAAGCCGTCCGCCTTGCCGGGCTCCCGGGTGAAGACCTCCGCCCACGCGTACGAGCCCGGCTCGCCCATCTTCTCGAAGCCCTTGTGCTCGCCCGGCTGCCAGACGCCGAAGACGGCGCCGCTCGGCTCCTTCGCGATCAGCATCGTGCCGAAGCTGCCCACCTGCATCGGCTCCATCAGCAGCTCGCCGCCCGCGGACTTGACCTTCTCGCCCGTGGCCGCCGCGTCGGGCGAGGCGAAGTACAGACACCACTGCGAGGGTGCCTCGCCCCCCGGCATCGGCGGGACGACGGCCGCGACGGCCTTGCCGTCGGAGTAGGCCTGCGTGTAGTTGCCGAACTCGCTGGACGCCTCGCCGAAGGTCCAGCCCAGCACATCGCCGTAGAACCTCTTGGCGCCCTCCACGTCGGAGAACATCGCGTCCACCCAGCAGGGCGCGCCTTCCTTGAACTCAGCCATGGTCGATCGACTCCCGTGTCGTGTGCGCATGCCCGTCGTACGTCTCGTACGTGCCGTTCTCACGCTAGGTGCGCGGTGCGCCGACCGCGCGGGGAGCGCCGCCGCGCGGGACGCTGGAGCCATGGACAAGGACATCACCATCCGGCTGGCCCAGCAGCCGGAGGCCGACGAGCTCCTCGGCCGCAGCCCGCTCGCCGCGCTCGTCGGGATGCTGCTCGACCAGCAGGTACCGATGGAGTGGGCGTTCTCGGGGCCCTACACGATCGCCGGGCGGCTCGGCGCGGACGACCTGGACGCCCACGCCATCGCCGCGTACGACCCGGAGGCCTTCGCGGCGCTGCTCTCGCAGAAGCCGGCCGTGCACCGCTACCCCGGTTCCATGGCGAAGCGGATCCAGCAGCTGTGCGCGTACCTGGTGGAGCACTACGGCGGGGACGCGGCGGCGCTCTGGGCGGACGCCGGCAGCGGGGCCGAGCTGCTGGCGCGGCTGAAGGCGCTGCCCGGCTTCGGCGAGCAGAAGGCACAGATCTTCCTGGCCCTGCTGGGAAAGCGGTTCGGCGTCCGCCCCACGGGCTGGCGCGAGGCCGCCGGGGGCTACGGCGCGGCGAACGTCTACCGCTCGGCGGCGGACATCACCGGCCCCGAGTCGCTGGCCAAGGTCCGGGCACACAAACAGGAGCTGAAGGCCGCCGCCAAGGCGAAGGGCTCCTCGTAGGAACCGAGTTGACGGGCCGTCTCGTATGCCGGGCGATTGTCAGACCCTCCCCATAAGATCATTCACATGACGGAAACGACTGTGAACCTGACCCGCGCGGCCACGGCCGAAACCATCTCCGACGGCCCCGGCAGCCTGATCACGCTGCTCACCGACACCGCCGAGCTCACCTGCAACACCGCGACCTTCGAGGCGGGCGCGGCCGGCGCCCCCGTGCACTTCCACACCAAGGCGACCGAGTTCTTCCACGTCACCGAAGGGCGCCTCGACGTCCTCGTGGGGGACGAGATACACACCCTGGCCAAGGGCGACTTCCTCGCCGTCCCGCCCGGCGTGAAGCACGCCTTCGCCCCGGCCGCCGACAGCACTGCCGAGGTGCTCGTCGGGTTCACTCCCGGCATGGCCCGCTTCGACTACTACCGCCTGCTGGGCCGGGTGCGCGCGGGCGAGGCCACCGTGCAGGACATCATCGACAGCCAGCCCACCTACGACAACCACTACGCGGAGAGCGAGGCCTGGGCCGGGCGGCTGCGCAGCGCCGAGGCGTAGACCTCGTCGGCGTCGAGCCTGCGCAGCTCCTCCGCGATCAGCTCGGCGCTGGTGCGGATCTTCAGGGCCACCTTGCGGTCGGGGCTCCCGGGCAGGACCAGGGTGGCCAGGACCCCGTCCGGGCGGTCCACCCGTATCTCCCCGCCCGTGGTGTCCAGCCGGACCCGCGTGATGACCGGCCCGTCCGTGGCCACCCGGGCCACGCTCACCCCGAGCCGGTCCTCCAGCCAGCGCGCCAGCAGCTCGGTGCTGGCGTTGCCGGGCTCGCTCTCGACCGCCGCACCCGTCACCGGGAGCGGCTTCTGGTCCAGGGCGGCGGCCAGCAGCGAGCGCCACGGCGTGAGCCGGGTCCAGGCGAGGTCGGTGTCGCCGGGGGCGTAGGCCGCGGCCCGCGTGTCGAGGATCGCGACCGGGTCGGGAGCCGCCTCGGCGTCCGTGATCCGGCGCTGCGCGAGCGCGCCGAGCTGGTCCCGCGCCGGGTCGGCGGGGGCGTCCGCCGGCCACCAGGCCACCACCGGCGCGTCCGGCACCAGCAGCGGGAGCACCACGGAGCCGGCCTGCTCGGCCAGCGCCCCGTGCAGGCGCAGGAGCACGATCTCCCCGGTCCCGGCGTCCGAGCCGACGCGCAGCTCCGCGTCGAGGCGGGACCGGCGCAGCTTCAGCGGGCCCCGCGCGCTGCGCTTGATCACCGCGATGACGCGGCAGGGGTGCTCGCGCGAGGTCTCGGAGGCCGCACGGACGGCGTCATAGGCGTTCTCCTCGTCGGTGACCACGACGAGGTTCAGTACGAGCCCCATGGTGGGGCTGCCGATGGCCCGGCGTGCTTCGAGCAGGGCCCGGTTGACCTTGCTGGACGTGGTGTCGGTGAGTTCGGTCCGCATGCGCCGAGTCTGTCAGCGACCGCCGGTGGGGCGTCACCCGGTTGCCGCAATCAGGGGGTCGCTCCTGCGGGACCCCACGTCACCTGCGCCGGCGCGCCGTCCCGAAGATCGACCGCGAGATCTCCCGTCCCAGCTGGGTCCCGACCGAGCGCGCCAGCGAGCGGAACAGCCCGCTCCCCACCACCTGCTGTGCCAGCGAGGGGTCCGGCTTCGGCGCGCTGCGGGCCGCCTTCTGCGCCTCCTTGGCCTGCTTCTCGGCCGCCGCCGCGGCCGCTGCCGCCTCCGCCTCGGCCTCCGCTGCCGCCTGTTCGGCGCTGATCTTCTCGTACGCCGACTCCCGGTCGACCGGCTCCGCGTAGCGCGAGTACAGCAGCGAGCCCTTCACCGCCTGCTCCAGGGCGGCGGCGTCGATCGGCCCCATCAGCGACTGCGGCGCGCGCAGCCGGGTCGCTGCCACCGGCGTCGGCGCGCCGTTCTCGCTGAGCACCGTGATCACCGCCTCGCCGGTGCCCAGCTGGGTGAGCAGCTCCTCCAGGTCGTAACCGGAGTTCGGGAAGGTCTTCACGGTGGCCTTGAGCGCCTTGGCGTCGTCCGGGGTGAAGGCGCGCAGTGCGTGCTGCACCCGGTTGCCGAGCTGCGCCAGCACGTCCCCCGGTACGTCCTTCGGGGTCTGCGTGACGAAGAAGACGCCGATGCCCTTGGACCGGATCAGCCGGACGGTCTGTGTGATGGCATCCAGGAAGGCCTTCGACGCGCCGTTGAAGAGCAGGTGCGCCTCGTCGAAGAAGAAGACGAGCTTGGGCCGGTCCAGATCACCGACTTCGGGCAGGTCGGTGTAGAGGTCGGCCAGCAGCCACATGAGGAAGGTGGAGAAGAGCTGCGGTTTGTCCTGGACGGCCGGCAGCTCCAGTACGGAGACCGTTCCGCGCCCGTCCGCGGCCGTTCGGAGGAATTCGCCGGTGTCGAACTCCGGCTCCCCGAAGAATTCGGCGGCGCCCTGCTGTTCGAAGGCGGTCAGCGCCCGCAGGATCACCCCGGCGGTCACCGTGGACAGTCCGCCGATGCCCTTGAGCTCGGCTTTCCCCTTGTCGGAAACGAGGAAGGCGACCACCGCCCGCAGGTCCTTGAGGTCGATCAGCTCCAGGCCCTTGGAATCGGCGTAGTGGAAGATCAGGCCGAGGGACTGCTCCTGCGTCTGGTTGAGCTGGAGCACCTTCGACATCAGCACGGGCCCGAAACTCGTGACGGTGGCGCGCAGCGGAATGCCCGGCCCGATCCCGCCCAGCGAATAGAACTCGGCGGGATATCCGGCGGGCTGCCATTCCTGGGCGACGTCCTCGGCCCGCTCCTCGGTCTTCGCGTTGGCCGTGCCCGGCGCCGAGATCCCCGAGACATCGCCCTTGATGTCCGCGAGGAACACCGGGACGCCGTGGTGCGACAGCTGCTCGGCGATGAGCTGGAGGGTCTTGGTCTTGCCGGTGCCGGTGGCGCCGGCGACCAGCCCGTGCCGGTTGAGCATCGACAGCGGAATGCGGATCTGCCGGTCCGGCAGACAGGCCCCGTCCCAGAGCAGGGCCCCGAGGTCGAGCGCGGGTCCGGTAAAGGCGTAACCGGCGGCGATCTGCCCGGCCGGGTCGGTGCTCTCGCTCATATATCACTCCCGAATTGGCGCTGTTTGACACTTTTGCACCAACATCGCGAGGCTGCGCCCGCAGGCACCGGCCCGGTAGGCTTTCCGTGTGATCTTCAAGCGCATCGGAAACGGGCGGCCGTACCCCGACCACGGCAGGGAAACCACCCGGCAGTGGGCGGACGTCGCGCCGCGCCCGGTCCGGCTCGACCAGCTGGTGACGACCAAGGGCCAGCTGGACCTCGAGACGCTGCTCGCCGAGGACTCCACCTTCTACGGCGACCTCTTCGCCCACGTCGTCAAGTGGCAGGGCGACCTGTACCTGGAGGACGGGCTGCACCGCGCCGTCCGCGCGGCCCTGCAGCAGCGCCAGGTACTGCACGCGCGCGTCCTCGAACTGGGCTGACACCCCGACGACACCGGTCGGCGCCGCCGGGCCGGCGCCGGGCAGACACCGGGCCGGCGTCCGGCAGACCGCGGCCTGACGCCGGGCCGGTGGGCGCCGGTTGCGTCCCGGTTGCGCCTTTCGGGTCAGGCTTGCCCTATGAACAGATGATTTCAGTGGGCATCGGGACGAGGCGGCATTACGCTGCGCTCATGAGCATGCTCACTCCCCCCGGCATGGGCGGAAAGTACCGCGTCACGGGAGCGGCTTACCCCCGCATGGCGCGCCCCCGACGCCGCCGCAGGATCGTCCTCGCCCTGCTCGGATCGCTTCTCGGGCTCGCGCTTCTCGGTTACGGGGCCGTGCAGCTCATCGGCGTGTTCCGCGATGGCGACGGCAAACGGAACGCCTCGGCGGCCAAGGACTGCGCCACCCCGACGCCCAAACCCGGCTCCGGCGCGGGTCCCGGGCCCGCCGCCTCCGGCAAACCGGCCGTCGCACTCCCCCAGCCCGGCCAGATCACGGTCAACGTCTACAACGCGACCCCGCGTGCGGGCCTGGCCAAGGCCGTCGGCGACGAGCTCAAGAAGCGCGGGTTCACCATCGGCCAGGTCGGCAACGCCCCCGCCGACTTCGACAAGAAGGTCCCGGCCGCCGGGATACTGGTCGGCTCGCCCAAGACCGACCAGACCGCCTTCTCCGTGGTCGGCGTCAACCTGGCCGGAGCCACGCACCAGACCGATGCCCGCGAGACCGCGGACATCGACCTGATCCTCGGCGACGCCTTCAAGGAACTCACGACGAAGGAGGAGGCGGACAAGGCGCTGGCCCTGTTGGCCAACCCCAACCCCGCGCCCGCCAAGAAGTGCTGAGCCGGGAGCTGGGCCGGGGCCGGCCGGAGGACTAGTGGACTACTCCGCCGAGCCGTACATCCGGTCGCCCGCGTCGCCCAGGCCCGGCACGATGTAGCCGTGCTCGTTGAGCCGCTCGTCCACGGCGGCCGTCACCACCGTCACCGGCGTGCCCGCCAGTTCGCGCTCCATGACCTCGACGCCCTCGGGCGCGGCCAGCAGCACCACGGCGGTCACGTCGTCCGCGCCGCGCTTGATCAGCTCCTGGATGGCCGCGACCAGCGTGCCGCCGGTGGCGAGCATCGGGTCCACGACGTAGACCTGGCGGCCCGAGAGGTCCTCCGGCATGCGCGTCGCGTACGTGGAGGCCTCCAGGGTCTCCTCGTTGCGGACCATGCCCAGGAAGCCCACCTCGGCGGTCGGCAGCAGCCGCACCATGCCGTCCAGCATGCCGAGACCGGCGCGCAGGATCGGCACGACCAGCGGGCGCGGGTGGGAGAGCTTGACGCCGGTGGTCGGACCGACCGGGGTCATGATGTCGGCCTGCTCCGTGCGCACGTCCCGGGTGGCCTCGTACGCGAGCAGCGTCACCAGCTCGTCGGCGAGGCGCCGGAAAGTGGGGGAGTCGGTGCGCTTGTCGCGCAGCGTGGTGAGTTTGTGCGCCACCAAGGGGTGATCGACGACCTGCAAACGCACAACATCCTCCAAGACTCAGCTGCCGGGTTTCGACCTGCGACCAGCGACCCCGCTACCTGCAAAAACGGCCGCAAACACGCGACCGACACCCAAAAGGCTACGCGCTGTGCCCGCCCCTTCGTGCCCGAAGGGGCGGGCACGCCCGGAAAGCCCCGGAGATGCGACCCGCCCGGGCGCCCAGCAGGCTGGGTTGATGAGCAACCGACAGGTGGTCGCGGCCGTCGACGGATCCGAACACAGCCTCAAGGCCCTGGAGTGGGCAAGGGCCGCGGCGCTCCGGCACCGCACGGGGCTGCTCGTCGCCCATGTGCTGCCCGACAGCTCCCAGTTGTACGCGGCGCGCCGCTCCGCGCTGCAGGACTCCTCCCAGCCGCAGGAGTTCACCGACCCCGTGACCGACCACGTCCGGACCCTCCTCGCCGACGCGCCCGAGCTGGCGGCCGAGGTGGCCTACGAATCGCTGGAGGGCTCCGTCCCCGAGGCGCTGCGGGCCCTCGCCTCCGACGCGCGGATGCTCGTGATGGGTTCCCGGGGCCGCGGCGGTTTCGCCGCCCTGCTGCTCGGATCGAACAGCAGGGCGGTGGCCACGAGCGCCGCCTGCCCGGTGGTGGTCGTCCCGCACGAGGCGCGCAGCGCGGGGGCCGCCGCCGACGCCTCGGCCGGGCGGGTGGTGCTCGGGCTGCACGCCTCGGAGACGCCCGACGACGTACTGGACTTCGCGTTCGCGGAGGCGGCCGCCCGGGGGACCACCGTCCAGGTGCTCTCCGCGTACGCGATCCCGCCCGCCCCCACGATGGTCGTCGACGCCCCCTTCGTCGTGGTCCCCCCCGAGGGCCTGGCCGACGCCGGGGACGACGGCGTACCGGCCGAACGGGAGATGCTGCGCTCCCAGACCGATCGGCTGGCCCCGCTTCGCGCCCGCTACCCGGACGTGCCCGTGGAGCAGGCGGCCGTGCCCGGGGACGCGGCGGGTCGGCTGGTCTCCGCGTCCCGGTCGGCGGCGCTGGTCGTGGTGGGCCGCCACCACCCGCGCCGCCACGTCCGGTCGCTGATGATCGGCTCGGTGGCGCACGCGCTGCTCCAGCACGCGCACGGCCCGGTGGCCGTCGTACCGACGATGCCCGCGCGACCCGAGCAGCCCTCGCAGCCCTCGCAGCCCGAAGAAGGCCTCTGACCTGCTCGGGGGTGGCATCAATCGGGCCGTCCGGGGGAAGGTGGGGGGAGGGGGTCTGCTTCGCGCCGGCGGAGGAGGACGACCGGACCAGCCTGGGGTGGTGGCCGATGCCCGACACGCAGCCGAGTGAACAGAGCGACCAGTACGAGACGCCGGAGACCGCGGCGCAGCGCAGAGCGCGCCGCGCCCAGTTCCTGCGCGACCTGATGGAGGCCCGGGAGCTGCGCGACCGGGTCCAGCCCCGGCGCGCCCGCGCGGCCCGCATGCGCCAGCAAATGCGGATGCGCACCTTCCGCTGGTGACCGGCCCGCCACGCCGGAGCGGTGAAGCGGCTCGCCGCCCCGGACCGCCGGGCACCGGACGGACGCGACACGGCCGCCGCGCGGACGGATCCCCGGCGCCCGCCACGCCGGGCACCGGACGGGCCCGACACGGCCGCCGCACGGGGCGGATCACCGGCGTCCTGCGGCACCCCGGGCAGCCCCCGTACAACCCGCGGAGCGCACGGCGCGGCACGACGCAAGCGCGGAAGACCTCTCGCAAAGCCGCTGTTTCTGCCACGATGCCGATTGGGCGGGGCACGAAACGGCGAGCACGGCAGCCGTTCCACCCCCCAACCTCCGGCCGGGGGGACCTCCAACCGGCACGCCTACGACCAGTGGGAGAGTCACGGTGTATTTCGCCGCACTGCTCGCGCGCACCGAAGACGGGTGGGAAGCGAGCGACATGGAACTCGACGATGTCGAGTCTCTGAGTGATCTGATCGATCTCGCCCGCGCCGCCGCTGTCGACGACGACACGGTGGTCGCCCTCATCGAACAGGAGGACGCCTGGTTCGGCGTCGTCCGCGTGGACGGCGAGGAGGACCCGCGGTACTTCGTCTCCAACGCCTCCGCGGCCTCCCGCAGCTCCTACGGCTCGATGCTGACCGACGAACTGCTGGGCAGCGACGAGGAGGACGACGAACTCGACGAACTGGACCTCGACGGCACCGAGGACGGCGAGGCCGACCCCATCGCCTCGTTCACCGACGACGAAGACGACGCCGAGGACGAGGAGGTCGCGGCCGGCGCCGAGCCGGTGCCGGCCGGTCCGCTCGGCGACCCCCGGCTCCTCGACGACCTCGGAGTGAGCCACAAGCAACTGATGACCCTGGACGGGGAGGCGCTCTCGGAGATCGTCGATTCGCTCGGCGCCACCGAGGTCCTGGAGGCCGTCCGCTAGTGACCGACACGCAGCACCCCGATCCCGTACGGGACCCGTGGCGGGACTCCATGCGCCTGGCGCTCCAGGAGGCCGCCCGGGCGGCGGCGGCCGGCGACGTGCCGGTCGGCGCCGTCGTGCTCGGCCCGGCAGGGGAACTCCTCTCCACCGGGTACAACGAACGGGAGGCGACCGGCGACCCCACGGCGCACGCCGAGGTACTGGCGTTGCGCCGGGCGGCCGCCAAGCTCGGGGAATGGCGGCTTCCGGGGTGCACCCTCGTGGTGACCCTGGAGCCGTGCGTGATGTGCGCGGGCGCGCTCGTGCAGTCGCGGGTGGCCCGGGTCGTCTTCGGCGCGGGCGACGAGAAGGCGGGCGCGGCCGGGTCGCTGTGGGACCTCGTACGCGACCGCCGGCTCAACCACCGTCCCGAGGTGATCCGCGGCGTCCTCGAGCAGGAGTGCGCGCGCCAGCTGACGGACTTCTTCCGCGACCTCTGAGGCCGCCGGCACCTTCGCCCGGATACGGATTTCAGCGCAGGGCGGTCCTTGGGCTAAGCTCTCTCTCGGTAGCGTGTCCGAGCGGCCGAAGGAGCACGCCTCGAAAGCGTGTGATGGTGCAAGCTATCCGTGGGTTCAAATCCCACCGCTACCGCTCTGAACCGAGAGCCCCGCCCCGCAAGGGTCGGGGCTCTCGGCGTTCCCGCACGTCTGCCCTTCGGGGGCCCTCCAGGGGACACGCGCGTGACCGGCCGCCTCCTCGGCCGTTGTCACGGCATGACCAAGACCCAGCGCATGCTCGCCGCCATCGCCCTCGCGGGGGCCGCCGCGGGCCTCGCCGCACCGGCCGCCTCGGCCGCGCCGATCTCCCCGCTCACCCTTCCGGACCTGCCGTCGGCGCCGGGAACGCCCGCGGGCGCCCAGCCGGCCTCCGTCCAGGAGATCGGCGGACAGCTCAGCGGCGGCCTCAACCAGCTCAACCAGCTGATGGAACTGCCGAACCAGTTGGCCCCCGTGATCGCACCCGTACAGCCCCTCACCGACCTGGCCGGCGGCATCGGATAGCCGAACCTCTGACGGGATCTTCCACGGGCCCGACAGGACCCGGAACACGCCGAAGGCCCCGACCAGGGGGTCGGGACCTTCGACGGTGGGGACGGGGGAAGTGGCATCGGGGGGACAAGCCACTTCCCCCGATGGGAACAAAACCTGCCAGTCCGAGCCGCAGTCAGGGGGGGAAGCTTGCGGCTCGGACCCCGCAGTGAGGTCCTGTCCCTCACCCACCGATTTCCTGCCAGAACCGGTGGGCGCACCACCAATCCTGCGCCTCCCCGGACCGCGCACGCACCGGCAAAGGACCCGGAGCGCCGGGTCATTGGTCCTTAAAGGACAGGTGAAGGTTCAAACATGACCGGTTAGACTCACCCGACTTTGCAGGACCGGTTGGGGAGGCCGACGCCGCACGTGGACACCAAGAAGATCATCACGGGCGCCCTCGTCGTGTTCGTTCTCTTCGTCATCATCACTCAACCCGTCAAAGCCGCCGATATGGTGCAAATAGGCTTCCAAGGTATTTCGGATGCCGCCAACGGCATCGGCGAGTTCATGACCGAACTGGTGCGCTGACCCGTACGCTGAAGCGGTTTCCGGACTCTCCGGCCCCCCACTCCGACGGGTGGGGGGCTTTTGCATTCCCACCCCCAGGGCGCGATACCCCGATATGCCCAACTTGCCCTCAACACGGCGATATACGGTGCTTGCACACAGTGCACATCTCTTGTGATGCTATGACCGCTTTTGACGGATGGGTTGACGACTTGAAGGGGTGGCGTGACAGTGCCGGCCAGTACTGCACCTCAGGTGCCACCCCAGCAGGACACCCAGCAGGACCCGCCACAGGAGAACCACGCCCCTCACGGTCCCCACGACTCCCAGGTGCCGCCCCAGCAGGACCTCCGCCAGGGGCCCGCCCAAGCGCCTGCCCAAGCTCCCGCCCAGGAGACCACCCCGGAGACCACCCCGGAGGTCGCCGCGGAGACTGTCGCAGCGCCCGCCCCGGAGCCCGCCGAAGGCCCCCCGGTCGCCCCGAGACCGCCGAGCCGGGGCGCGGACACCCGGGCCCTCACCCAGGTCCTGTTCGGGCAGCTGAAGAACCTGGAGCCGGGCACCAGCGAGCACACCCGGGTGCGCGGGGCCCTCATCGAGGCGAACCTCCCGCTCGTGCGGTACGCGGCCGCCCGCTTCCGCAGCCGCAACGAGCCGATGGAGGACGTGGTCCAGGTCGGCACCATCGGCCTGATCAACGCCATCGACCGCTTCGATCCCGAGCGCGGCGTGCAGTTCCCGACCTTCGCGATGCCCACCGTGGTCGGCGAGATCAAACGATACTTCCGCGACAACGTCCGCACCGTTCACGTCCCGCGCCGCCTCCACGAGCTGTGGGTTCAGGTCAACGCGGCCACCGAGGACCTCACCACCCTCCACGGGCGCACCCCGACCACCCCGGAGATCGCCGAACGCCTGCGGATCACCGAGGACGAGGTCCTCTCGTGCATCGAGGCCGGCCGGAGCTACCACGCAACCTCGCTCGAGGCCGCCCAGGAGGGCGACGGGCTCCCCGGCCTGCTGGACCGCCTCGGGTACGAGGACCCCGAGCTCGCCGGGGTCGAGCACCGCGACCTCGTACGGCACCTCCTCGTACAACTGCCCGAGCGCGAACAGCGGATCCTGCTCCTGCGGTACTACAACAACCTGACCCAGTCGCAGATCAGCGCCGAACTCGGTGTCTCGCAGATGCACGTCTCCCGGCTGCTGGCCCGCAGCTTCGCCCGGTTGAGATCCGCAAACAGGATCGAGGCGTAACCGGAACGAGTGGAGATCATTCATACGTTTCCCGACAGAACGGGCTGAACCCCTTCTGACCTGTTCTGTCGCCTGTTCTGTCGCTGGAGATATATGTCGACTTGGCGCTACAGCGTGTTGCCGACATGTGACATTCTGCTGGAACCGCGTTTGCCGCAGCCCCGCCTCCGGTATTCAGGTGGAGGCTGCGTTCCTCCGACGGGCGCGCCGTACGCGACCGTCCGCGACCTCAAGGGGGTGGCATGTCCGTAGACCAGGGCAGCTCCAAGGTGCTCACGCTCGTCAAGAGCGCGACGCCGGCAGCACGGCCAGCGTCTGACCGCTCGGAAGCCATCGACACCCGCACCCTCTCCCGCTCCCTCTTCCAGCGCCTCGCGGCCCTGGACGCGGACAGCCCCGACCGGGTGTACGTACGCGACACCCTGATCGAGCTGAACCTGCCCCTCGTGCGGTACGCCGCGGCCCGCTTCCGCAGCCGCAACGAGCCGATGGAGGACATCGTCCAGGTCGGCACCATCGGCCTGATCAAGGCCATCGACCGGTTCGACTGCGAACGCGGCGTGGAGTTCCCGACGTTCGCGATGCCCACGGTCGTGGGTGAGATCAAACGGTTCTTCCGGGACACCTCCTGGTCCGTCCGCGTCCCGCGGCGCCTCCAGGAGCTGCGCCTCGCCCTCACCAAGGCCAGTGACGAGCTCGCCCAGAAGCTGGACCGCTCGCCGACCGTGCCGGAGCTCGCCGCCGTGCTCGGGGTCTCCGAGGAGGACGTCGTCGACGGCCTCGCCGTGGGCAACGCCTACACCGCCTCCTCGCTCGACTCGCCCTCCCCCGAGGACGAGGGCGGCGAGGGCTCGCTCGCGGACCGCCTCGGGTACGAGGACACCGCGCTCGAAGGGGTCGAGTACCGCGAATCCCTGAAGCCGCTGCTGGCCAAACTCCCGCCCCGGGAACGGCAGATCATCATGCTCCGGTTCTTCGCGAACATGACGCAGTCGCAGATCGGCGAGGAGGTCGGCATCTCCCAGATGCACGTCTCCCGGCTGCTCACCCGCACGCTCGCGCAGCTCCGCGTGGGCCTGATCGGCGAGTAACCGCGCACTGAGGCTTCTCAATTGACGGCCCGTCAGTAAAACTGCCGGAATGCGAAAGGCATCCCGGGCGGCCGCCCTCCTGACCCTGTGCGCCACGGCTGCCGCCGCCCTGAGCGGCTGCGGCGGTCCGCCGCCGGACGGCTACGTGGCCGTGGGCGCCGCGGCCGCGGGGCCCGAGCGGGGTCCGGGGGAGAATGTCGCCCCGCAGGGCCGGGTCGAGTTCCAGCCGCTCGGCGCCTCGCCCGCGACGGGCGGATCCAGCGTTTCCAGCAGTACGTCGGCCACGACTCCGCAGTCCCGGCCCACCGGCGGCTCCGCCCAGGGCGGAGCCACGTCCACCACCCCCGGCGGCTCCGCGGACCGCCCCGGCACCGCCCCCGGGGCCGGGCCGACCACCACCGCGCCCGGCACCCCCGGCGCGCCGACGAGCCCCGGCGGACAGACGGGCCCGTCCACCCGGCCCGGCACCACGCCCCCGGCCACTCCCGCGAAGCTGTCGCTGAGCACGCCGACGCGCGCTCCGGCGGCCGACCGCTGGTGCGAGCGGGTGACGGTGTCGTTCACCAACACCGGCAGCACGGCGGCGCGTTCCGGAACCGTCAGCTTCGCGACGCACATCATCGGCGCCCTCGGGGTCGACTGGGCCACCATCACGACGGCCCAGCCCCTGCCCGGCCCGATCGCGGGCGGCGCCACCAGGGCGCAGACCTACGCGGTGTGCGTGGAGTCCTGGCGCGTCCCGCTCGGCATGCACGTGGAGACCCGGAAGGTCACGGCCACCTGGAGCTGAGCCCGGGGGCCGGGCCCCGGACCCTTGGGCGCAACCGCCCCGGCGGCCGAGCCCCGAGCACCGGCCGAGCCCCGAGCACCGGCCGAGCCCCGGCCCGGCGTCAGCCGAGCGCCAGCCAGGCCGCGGCGCCGGCGACGATCACCAGGGCGATCGCCACCCCCAGCCACATGCCCGTCTTCGAGCCGGACTTCCGCTGTCCGCGCTGCTGCATCCGGGACCCGGGCACCGTCGGCACTGCCGGGGCCTCGGGCTCCTCGACGAACGCCCGGAACATCTGAGTGCTGCCCGCGGGGTCGTAGTCACCCTCGGGGGCCTGTGAGTTGTGGTTCGCAGCCATGCGCAGGACCCTAGCCGGTTTTCCGATTCCTTTACCGCCCCACCCCCCGATTCATTTGCCTGTAACAACCATCCGCTTATATGGTTGCCCCAAGCAACAAGCTGAGGGGAGGGGCCGCCGGTGCCCGCGCACACCACGACGACGGCCACCCGCTACGCGGAACTGGCCCGCCAGCTCACCGGGATCGGCTCGGTCAACCGTGACCTGGCCCGCATCCTGCCCCCCGACTGCCCGTCCGGCGCGGCCGTGGTCCTGACCCTGCTCGACCGCCACGGCGAGATGCGCCTCAGCCGCCTGACCGCGTTCATGGCCGTCGACATCTCGGTGACCAGCCGCCACGTCGCCCACGTGGCCGAGCGCGGCTGGATCGTCCGCGAGACCGACCCCGGCGACGGCCGCTGCCGCATCCTGCGGCTCACCCCGGCCGGCCGGGCGCTCCTCGCCGACCTCGGCGACCGCTACAACGGCGCGCTGGAAAAGGCGCTGGCCGACTGGTCCGCGCAGGACATCGACGTACTCACCACCCTGCTGGCCCGACTCCGATCGAGCTTCTAGACAAAGGAAACACATGGCTACGAACACACCGACCGGTGTGCGGGGAGGCGCCCGGCCGGAGACCACGTCCGACGGCACTGCCATGACCCACGCCCAGATCATGAAGGCACTGTCCGGGCTGATGCTCGGCATGTTCGTGGCGATCCTGTCGTCCACGATCGTCTCCAACGCCCTGCCCCAGATCATCGGCGACCTCGGCGGCACCCAGTCCTCGTACACCTGGGTGGTCACGGCGGCCCTCCTCTCGATGACGGCGGCGACCCCGCTGTGGGGCAAGCTGTCCGACCTCTTCAGCAAGAAGCTGCTGGTCCAGATATCCCTGGTGATCTACGTCCTCGGCTCGGTGGTCGCGGGCATGTCCCAGAACACCGGCATGCTCATCGCCTGCCGCGTGGTCCAGGGCATCGGCGTCGGCGGCCTGTCCGCCCTCGCCCAGATCGTGATGGCCGCGATGATCTCCCCGCGCGAGCGCGGCCGGTACAGCGGCTACCTCGGCGCGGTCTTCGCCGTCGCCACCGTCGGCGGCCCGCTGCTCGGCGGCGTCATCACCGACACCGAGTGGCTCGGCTGGCGCTGGTGCTTCTACGTCGGCGTGCCCTTCGCGATCATCGCGCTGATCGTGCTCCAGCGGACCCTGCACCTCCCAGTGGTGCGGCGTGACGTCAAGGTCGACTGGCTGGGCGCCTTCCTGATCAGCGGCGCCGTGTCGCTGCTGCTGATCTGGGTCACACAGGCCGGCGACTCGTACGACTGGATCTCCTGGACCTCGCTGGCGATGACCGGCGGCGCCGTCGCGCTCGGACTGCTCTTCGTCTACGTCGAGTCCCGCGCGAGCGACCCGATCATCCCGCTGCGGCTGTTCCGCAACAAGACCATCAGCCTCGCCTCGGCGGCCTCGCTGTTCGTCGGCATCGCGATGTTCTCGGGCACGGTGTTTTTCAGCCAGTTCTTCCAGTTGGCCCGGGGCGAGTCCCCGACGATGTCCGGAATCCTCACGATTCCGATGATCGGCGGCCTCTTCGTCTCCTCCACCGTTTCCGGTCAGGTGATCACCAAGACCGGCAAGTGGAAGGCCTGGCTCGTCTCCGGCGGAGTGCTCCTGACCGCCGGCCTGGGGCTCCTGGGCACCCTGCGCTACGACACCCCGTACTGGCACATCGCGATCTACATGGTGCTGACCGGCCTCGGTCTCGGCATGATGATGCAGAACCTCGTCCTCGCCACCCAGAACCAGGTGGCCCCCGAGGACCTGGGCGCGGCCAGCTCGGTCGTCACCTTCTTCCGCTCGCTCGGCGGCGCGGTGGGCGTCTCGGCGCTCGGTGCGGTCATGGCCAACCGGGTCACGCACTACGTCCAGGACGGGCTGGCCGCGCTCGGCCCGAAGGCGGCGGCGATGGGGCACGGCGGCACCGCCGGGGGCGGGATCCCCGACCTCGACAAGCTGCCCGCGCCGTTCCGCACGGTCATCGAGTCCGCGTACGGGCACGGTGTCGGCGACGTCTTCCTGTACGCCGCTCCGACCGCGCTGCTCGCGCTGGTGCTGGTGGTGTTCATCAAGGAGGTCGCGCTGAAGTCGAACCCGGCGGCCCACGCGCCGACGGCCTCGGGTTCGGCCTCGGGTTCGGGTTCGGGTTCGGGTTCGGCCTCGCAGTCGGCTTCGGCCGAGTCGCCCGCGGCTGCTCAGGCCTGACCGCGGGCGGCCTTCGCCTCGATGCCCGCGATCAGGACGTCGAGCGCGAGGCCGAAGTCCCCTTCGGGCGCCCGCCGGACCGTGCCCCCGCAGCCGTGCAGGAACTGCGAGACGGCCAAGTGGGCGCCGGTCCGGGCGGCGTCCGCCAGGCCGGTGGCGTCCAGCAGCCGCTGCAGGGCGGCGTCGAAGGCCCGCGCGTGCGGGCCGATGTTCGGGTACGCGGCGGTGAGCGGAGCCACCCACGGGTGCTTCGCCACCAGTCCGCGGTAGCCACGGGCCAGCGCCCGCAGCCGGCCGGGCCAGCCCCTCTCGGGTGCCCCGGCCGTCAGGGTGAGCTCGCCCAGGGCCCGGTCCAGGGCGAGTTCCAGCAGGTCGTGCTTGGTGTCCACGTACCAGTACAGGGACATCGCGGTCACCCCGAGCCCGGCGGCGAGGCGCCGCATCGAGAAGCGGGCCAGCCCCTCGGCGTCGAGCAGCCGCACGGTGGCGGCGGTGATCCGCTCCCGGTCGAGCCCGGACGGGGCCTCGCTCCGGCGTCTGGCCGGTGCGGCGGGCCTGGCGGTCAGCCACACGCTGGTCCGGGTCTTGCCGGAATCGGCCACGGTCACCATGAGGCACCCTCCTCACGCCAGGTGGATCAGCCCGGAATGCCCGGTCCGCCCTCTTGATGCTAGGGGGTGCCCCTTGGATTGTGGCCGGATCAGAGCCGGATCAGAGCCGGATCAGGACGTTCCGGCCACCGGAGCCGTCAGGTCGTAGAAGGTGGCTCCGCCGATCGTGGTCGCCTTGTAGGTGGCCTTGACCCAGGTCTCGATCGCGCTGCTGGTGCCCCCGCCGGGGCCGCCGACGCGGATCATCCCCGCAGGCTCTCCGCCCTGGCCGCCGCCCTGGCCCGCGCCCTCCGCGCCGCTCTGGCCGAGGAACCAGTGGATCTTCCCCGCCTTCACGTACGCCTGGAACTGCGCCAGGGTCGGGGAGGGGTCGCTGCCGTTGAAGCCGCCGATCGGCATCACGGGCGCGCCCGACGCGAGCTGGTAGCTCGCCGCGTTCTGCGAGCCGACGGCGGCCGCCGCCCAGGTGTACTTGTCCGCGTCGGCGCGCAGTGCGGCCGTGGCCTCGGCGCTCGCCTTCGTACCGCCCAGCAGGCCGCCGGGACCGCCGCCCCCCGGACCGCCGACCCGCTCGGAACCGCCTGCGCCCTGGCCGCCTTGGCCGTTCGGCCCGCCGGTGCCGCCCCGGGGCGCACCCTGCGGCGGGGTCATGCCCCCGCCGGGGCCGTTCTGCCGGGCACCGCCGGGACCGCCGGTACCACCCGGGACTCCCTGGGGCTGTTCGCCGCGGAGGAAGAAGCGCATCCCCGCCCCGCCCGGGCCGCCCCGGCCACCCGCCACCGCCGGTCCGGCGGTCACGATGGATCCGGCGTGCCCGGTGCTCACGGTGGTCAGGCAGTACGCGAACGGGCCCGCCAGCGCGGCCGCCAGCCCCAGCCCGGCCACGATCGGCACCATCCGGCGCCCGGCCCGGACCGCGAACGGCAGCGCGGCCGCGCCGAGCACTCCGGCCACCAGGACCGCCCAGCGCAGCCACGGGAGATAGCCCGTGGCGCGGCCGAGCAGGACGTAGGACCAGACGGCCGTCAGGACGAGGGTGCCGGACAGCGTGAGCGCGGCGGTCCGGCCGCCGCGCTCCTCCCACAGGACGGCGATGCCCATGCCGACGAGCGCGGCCACGAAGGGCGCCAGGGCCACGGTGTAGTACTCGTGGAAGATGCCCTGCATGTAGCTGAAGACGAGCCAGGTGATCAGCAGCGAGCCGCCCCAGGCCAGGAAGGCCGCGCGGGCCATGCTCTCCAGGGAGTCGGTGGCCCGCCGGGCCCGCCACGTGACGACCAGCCCGGCGACGAGCAGGACCAGTGCCGCCGGCATCAGCCAGGAGATCTGGCCGCCGATATTGGCCGAGAACAACCGATCGATGCCGGTCTCTCCCCAACCGCCGCCGCCGCCACCGCCACCGCCACCGCCGCCACCGCGGCTTCCGCCGCCGACGCTGCCGGTCTCGTTGCCGTTGATCCGGCCGAGCCCGTTGTAGCCGAGGGTCAGTTCCAGGAAGGAGTTGGTCTGCGAACCGCCGATGTACGGGCGCGAGTCCGCGGGCCAGAGTTCCACGATGGCCACCCACCATCCACCGGCGACCACCATGGCGAGCCCGGAGAGCAGTAGCTGTCCGAGCCGCCTGCGCAGCCGGGTCGGCGCGCAGACGGCGTACAGGAGGGCGAGCGGCGGCAGGATGACGAAGGCCTGGAGGGTCTTGGTCAGGAAGGCGAAGCCGACCGCGACACCGGCCCAGACGAGCCACCGGGTGTGCGCGCCGTCGAGGGCCCGCAGCACGCAGTACACGGTGACGGTCATCAGCAGGGTCAGCAGCGCGTCGGGGTTGTTGAAGCGGAACATCAGCGCGGCCACGGGTGTGAGCGCGAAGGCGGCGCCACTGATCAGCCCGGCCGCCGGTCCGAACTGGCGGCGGACGGCCGCGTAGAGCACCGCGGTGGTGCCGACGCCCATCAGGGCCTGCGGGACGAGGATCTGCCAGGCGCCGAGCCCGAACAGCCGGACCGACAGCATCATCGGCCACAGGGCGGCCGGGGGCTTGTCGACCGTGATGGAGTTCCCGGCGTCGGAGGAGCCGAAGAAGAAGGCCTTCCAGCTCTCACTGCCGGCCTGGACGGCGGCGGAGTAGAAGGAGTTGGCGTAGCCGGAGGCGCCCAGGTCCCACAGCAGCAGGACGGCAGTGGCGAACAGGAGCCCGGCGAGCGCCGGGCGTTCCCAACGCGGACGCGCGGGGGCGGCCTGCGCCGCGACCGGCGGTGCGGGCGGGAAGAGCGGCAGTGCTGCCGTGGTCATCGGATGTCGTCCTTCACGTAGGTGCCGCGCCGCTCGGGGAAGACCCAGGCGCGGAAGAGCAGGAAGCGCAGCACGGTGGCGGCGAGGTTGGCGGTGATCAGGACGGCCAGTTCGGTGCCGTGGGCCGGCCGGTCGGAGGCGGCCCCCAGCGCGGCGAGCGAACCGCTCGTCAGCACCAGCCCGATGGCGAACACCACGAGCCCTTGGGCCTGGTGGCGCACGGCCCGGTCCCGGCCCCGCACGCCGAAGGTGAGCCGGCGGTTGGCAGCCGTGTTGGCCACCGCGGAGAGCAGCAGGGCGGCAGCGTTGGCGAGCTGTGACCCGGCCGCCCCGCGGAAGACGGTGTACAGCAGCAGGTAGAGCAGGGTGGAGAGCACTCCGACGGCGCAGAAGCCGAGGAGCTGGCGGGCCAGCCCCCGCGGCACCCCGGGCAGCGCGGTGCGGTCGCGCGGGTCGTCGCCGAAGGGGCGGGCGAGCCGGTCGAGCGGGAGCGCCCCGACGGCCAGTGCCCGGCCCACCCGCCAGACCCCCTTGAGGTCCTCGGCGGCGGTACGCGCGATGTGGACGGTGGAGTCGGGGTCGTCCACCCAGTCGACCGGCACCTCGTGGATCCGCAGCCCGGCGCGCTCGGCGAGCACCAGCAGCTCGGTGTCGAAGAACCAGCCGGAGTCCTCCACGAGCGGCAGCAACCGCTCGGCCACGTCGCGCCGGATGGCCTTGAACCCGCACTGCGCGTCGCTGAACCGGGCGGAGAGGGAGGAGCGCAGCAGCAGGTTGTAGGCGCGGGAGATGAACTCCCGCTTCGCTCCGCGGACCACACGGGAGGAGCGGGCGAGCCGGGTGCCGATGGCGAGGTCTGAGTGGCCGGAGATCAGCGGGGCGACCAGCGGCAGCAGGGCGTTGAGGTCAGTGGACAGGTCCACGTCCATGTACGCGAGAACCGGCGCGTCCGAGCGGGCCCACACGGTGCGCAGGGCGCGCCCGCGGCCCTTCTCCTCCAGCCGGGTGCTGCGTACCCCGACGACGGCGGCGGCGAGCCCGGCGGCGACCTCGGGGGTGCGGTCGGTGCTCGCGTTGTCGGCGATGGTGATGCGGAAGGGGTACGGGAAGGTGTGGGTGAGGTGGTCGTGCAGCCGACGCACGCACGGGCCGAGGTCCTTCTCCTCGTTGAAGACCGGGATCACCACATCGAGGACCGGTTCGCCGGGCGCGGGCGCGAGGTGCGCCCGCGCCGGAAGGGCGCCGGAAGAGGTGTCGGTTGTCATGCTCCGACCCTCGCCGGGCGGGCTGTCACCGCTGTGTGGTGCGCCTGTGGCCCGTCTGTGAGTCCGCGGAGCCGCCCTCGGGTGCGATCGGCAGCATGACCTCGAATCGTGTCCGGCCGGGCTCGCTGCGTACGTCGACCCGCCCGCCGTGCGCCGAGACCACGGCCTGCACGATGGCCAGACCGAGGCCGGTGGAGCCCGCCGACCGGGAGCGGGAGGCGTCGCCGCGGGCGAAGCGCTCGAAGACGTGGGGCAGCAGATCGGGCGGGATACCCGGCCCGTCGTCCTCGATCCGGAGCCGGATGGCGGATGTTTCACGTGAAACACGCGCCGTGACGGTGGTGCCGGGCGGGGTGTGGGTGCGGGCGTTGGCGAGCAGGTTGACCAGCACCTGCTGGATCCGGGCCGGGTCGGCGCGTACGGGCGCGGGCTCGTCGGGCAGTTCCAGGCGCCAGTGGTGAGCGGGCCCGGCGGCGCGGGCATCGCTGACGGCGTCCACGACGAGCGGGGCGAGGTCGGTGCCGGCCGTGGACAGTGGCCGTCCGGCGTCGAGTCGGGCCAGCAGCAGCAGGTCTTCCACCAGGCCGGTCATCCGGGTGGCCTCGGACTCGATCCGGCCCAGTGCGTGCCGGGTGTCGGGGCCGGGCTCCTCCCGTCCCCGGCGGGTCAGTTCGGCGTAGCCACGGATGGAGGCCAGGGGCGTGCGCAGCTCGTGGCTGGCGTCGGCGACGAACTGCCGGACCCGCATCTCGCTCTGCTGCCGGGCCGTGAGGGCGGAGGAGACGTGGCCCAGCATCCGGTTGATGGCGGCGCCGACCTGTCCGACTTCGGTACGGGGGTCGGCCTCGGCGTCCGGGACCCGCTCGTGGAGGGCGGGCTCGCCGCTGTGCAGGGGCAGTTCGGACACCCGGGTGGCGGTGGAGGCGACCCGGCGCAGCGGGCGCAGGGCGACCCCGACCAGGGCCTGTCCGGCGAGGGAGGCGGCGATCAGTCCGGCGAGGGTGACGCAGACCTCGACCGCGACCAGGCGGTGGACGATGGAGTCGACCCCGCTGAGGGGAAAGCCGACGACGAGGCTGCCGTCGGAGGCGGTGACCACCCGGTAGCCGCCGAGGCCGGGCAGGTCCACCTCGACCGGGTCCGACGGCCACGGCGCGACCGTGCCGGGGTCGGCTGCGGCAGGTCCGGACGCGCCGGGGCCGGACGCGCCGCGGGCGAACTCCCGCGCGATCTTGGTGAGAGCTGCCCTCTGGGCTTCCGTGAGGGGCTGGCGGTGGTCGAGCGAGGGATCTTCGACGGAGGCGCTGCGCGCCGCCCCGATCACCTTGCCGTCGGGGCCGAGCCGCACCCCGACGGTGCCCAGCGGGGTCCCGGGGGCCACCACGAAGCCGACGCTGGCGTCGCGGGCGGCCTTCCCGGCCCCTGGGCCCCGGGTGGCCATCTCCACGGACGAACGCAGCTGATCGTCGAGCTGGTCGACGAGGTAGGAGCGGAGGGCGAGGGTGGTGACGGCGCCGATGGCCGCGCCCACCACGGCGATCAGGGTGACCGCCGAGACGACGAGCCGGGTCCGCAGCGACCAGTTGCGGCGCAGCCGCAGCCCGGGACGGGCCTTGGGGGGCCGGGATGACGGGCGCCGCCGCGGGAGCCGCGCGATCACTGTTCGGACGGCTTGATCAGGTAGCCGGCGCCCCGCCGGGTGTGGATCATCGGCGGGCGTCCGGGGCCGCTCTCCAGCTTGCGCCGCAGGTACGAGATGTACAGCTCGACCACATTGGCCTGGCCGCCGAAGTCGTACGACCACACCCGGTCCAGGATCTGCGCCTTGCTCAGCACCCGGCGCGGGTTGCGCATCAGGTAGCGCAGCAGCTCGAACTCGGTGGCGGTCAGGTGGATCTCCTGACCGCCCCGGGTCACCTCGTGGCTGTCCTCGTCGAGCCGCAGGTCTCCGACCTCCAGCACCGAGCCGCCGCGCGCGGCCTGCGCCGCGCCCGAACGCCGGACCAGGCCGCGCAGCCGGGCCACGACCTCCTCCAGGCTGAACGGCTTGGTGACGTAGTCGTCGCCGCCCGCCGTCAGGCCGGCGATCCGGTCTTCGACCGAGTCCTTGGCGGTCAGGAACAGCACCGGGACCTGCGGGATCTCCCGGCGCAGCTGCCCGAGGACGGCCAGTCCGTCCATGTCCGGGAGCATGATGTCGAGGACCACGACGTCCGGCCGGAACTCCCGGGCCGCCCGCACCGCGCCCGCACCGTCACCGGCGGTGCGGACCTCGCAGCCCTCGTAGCGCAGGGCCATGGAGAGCAGTTCGGAGAGCGCGGCCTCGTCGTCCACGACGAGCACCCGGCACGGGCCCCCGTCGGGCCGCACGAGTGCCGTGGGGTTGCTGGTGGACGTGGACGCATGGGAGGTGGTCGTCGCAGTCATGCGACCAAGCTGACCGCCGCCTCTGAGAGCGCTCTTGTCGCTTCCTGTGAATTTCCTGAGAAACCCGGCCCCTGTCCGGACGGGCTCCTGGCCAGGCGGGCTCCTGATCAGGACAAGCGGAAGAGGCGGGCGGCGTTGTCGTGGCAGACCGCGCGCAGCCAGGCGTCGCCGAGACCGAGCCGTTCGAGGGCGACGAGTTGGTGCTCGTACGGGTAGGGGATGTTCGGGAAGTCGGTGCCGAGCAGGATCCGGTCGCCGAGGTCCGCGAGCCGGCCGAGGTCGCCCGGCGGGAAACCGCCGAGCCGCTCCGAGAAGTCGGTGAAGGCCATGGTGGTGTCCAGGCGGACCCCTGGGTACCGGTCGGCGAGGTCGAGGAAGTCGGCGTACTCGGGCATGCCCATGTGCGCGACGATCAGCGCCAGCCCCGGGTGGCGGGCCAGCAGCCGGGCGATCGGCTCGGGTCCGGTGTGCTTGCCCGGGACGGGCCCGGAGCCGCAGTGGATCACGATCGGGATCCCGGCCTCGGCGAGCAGCCCCCACACCGGGTCGAGGCGGTCGTCGTTCGGGTCGTACCCGCCGACCTGGACGTGCGCCTTGAAGACGCGGGCCCCCGCCTCGACGGCCTGCCGGACGTACGCCGTCACGCCCTCCTCCGGGAAGAAGGTCGCGGTGTGCAGGCAGTCGGGGGTCCGGGCGGCGAATTCCGTGGCCCAGGAATTGAGCCAGGCGGCCATCACGGGCTTGTGCGGGTAGAGCATGGCGGTGAAGGCGCGGACCCCGAACTCCCGCAGCAGCGCGACCCGCTGCTCCTCCTCGTGCCGGTAGGTGATGGGCCACTCGACGCCGGTCAGCGGGCCGAAACCGTCGAAGTAGTCCCACACCTTGTCCAGGACCCGCTCGGGCATGAAGTGGGTGTGTACGTCGACCAGTCCGGGCAGCCCGAGCCGCTCCCGGAAGGCCCGGACCACGTCAGCCGTCGTCGCGGACAAAGCCGTGGCTCCGCTCGACGGTCGCGACGTGCAGGGTGTAGCTCTCGTACCAGTGAGCCCGGCCGTGCTTCATGGCCGCCTGGTGCTCGAGGTCCTCGCGCCACGCCGTGAGGGACTCCTGGTCCCGGAAGTAGGCGACGGTGATGCCGAGCCCGCCGGGGGTGCGCGCGGACTCGTATCCGAGGAAGCCGGGGTTCTCGCGGACGACCTCGTCCATCCGCAGGTGGGTCTCGGGATAGCCGCTCTCGTCGGGAGTGCGGACATTGCTGAAAACGGCCATCAGGTACGGCGGTTCGAACGCCGGTACGGGCTGAATGTTCATGCCCACCACCCTCGGCGGCGCGACCAGGGCATGTCCACCGCAAAGCGGCCCGCGAGGCCAAAGGGATCCAAGTTTTGACCTGGGAAGACCGTCGGGAAGCAGGGGTCAGAACAGCCCGTCCTGGCCGACCTCGGGCGCCGTCGGCGCGATGGCCGCACACGGCACGTCCGTGGCCGCGCCCCCGGCGGCGGCCAGCTCCCAGCCGCCCAGCAGCCGGGTGTCCAGCACGAGCCCGTCGGCGAAGTGCAGATCCGGCCCGGCGGCGCCCGCCAGCAGCCCCGCCACCGAGCCGCCCGCGGCGAGTTCGGTGACCACCCGGACGGGTGCGGGAATCCCGGCCAGCCCGAACGGCCCGGCGTGGTCGACGGCTTCGCAGGCCAGCCGCTCCAGCGACTCCGGCCACCCGGGCAGCGCGGCCGCCCGCGCATGCAGTTCGGCGACCTCCCCGGCCCGCTCTGCCGCCGCCGGCAAGTGCCCTCGTACGGCTCGCTTGCGGGCGTAGGCGATCCGGTCCGGCACCCCGAGCGCGGCCCGCAGCAACTCCTCCGTACGCCGGGTCGCCATCAGCGGCCCGCGCCCCAGCCAGGTCCAGCTCACCGCACCCTGCTCCAGCAGCCGGGCGGATCCGCGCTCCTCGGCGGTGATGCCGACCTTGACCATGCCGGGCCCGAACCACGCCAGGTACACCCGGTAGGTGCGCGGATCCGCGGCGTTGGTGTCGGCCGCCACCGAGAACGACCGGTCCAGGCGCGCGCATTCGGGGCACTGGGCATTGCCGGCCCGGGCCGGGACGGTGGCGCCCGTCGGGCACACGGTCCGTTTCCCGGCCCGCCGCACGCCCAGACACCGCCGCTCCCCGCGCGCGGCGAAGGCCAGGCGCTGCCCGTACCCGAGCAGACTCTCGCGCTCGCCGCGGCCCTGCCCGTACCAGCCGATGGCGGGGCGGCCGTCGGTCCACCGGAGCCCGGTGCACCACCAGGTCACAGCGGCAGCGGTCGCTCGAAGAAGGTCTCCAGGACGACCGTGGCGTGGGTGCCGCTGACGCCGTCGATCGCGTACAGGCGGCGCAGCACGTCCTGGAGCTGCTCGGTGCCGGCCGTGCGGACCTTGACCAGGAGGGAGGCGTTCCCGGCGATGACGTGCGCCTCCTGGATCTCGGAGATCGCCTCGAAGGCGGCCCGGGAGTCACCCATCCAGGCGTTGGAGTCCACCATCACGTAGGCCAGCACCCCGCTGCCGACGGCGGCCGGGTCCACCTCGACCGTGGTGCGCCGGATGACCCCGCGCTCGCGCAGTTTGCGCACCCGCTCGTGGGTGGCCCCCGCGGAGAGCCCCACGGCGGTGCCGAGGGCGGCGTACGACTGGCTCGCGTCCTGCTGAAGGAGCAGCACGAGCGCCCGGTCGATGTCGTCCACGCGATCTTCCTCCCACACGCCTGCCCTGTTTGCGTAGACGGTACCTGATCCTGCAATCCCACCATCACACCGAACAAAATTCGGAAATGCGCCCGGGGAGGCGCGAATGATGGACGACCTGGCTACCGAGCGACGAACTGCGTCAGGATCGCCTGCACCTCGTAGATGTTGACCCCCTTGGTGAAGGTCTTCTCTATCGGCGCGGCGGTGCCCGACACCCATATCTTCAGCTCGGCGTCGAGGTCGAAGTGGCCGGCGGTCTCCACCGAGAAGTGCGTGATGCTGCGGTACGGGATCGAGTGGTACTCGACCTTCTTGCCGGTGAGCCCCTGCTTGTCGACGAGCACCAGCCGCCGGTCGGTGAACAGGATCGTGTCGCGGATCAGCAGATACGCGGCGTGCACCTGCTCCCCGTGCCCCAGCAGCCGCGCGTACTCGCGCTGCGCCGACACCGGATCCACCGTGTGCGCATTTCCGAACAGTCCCATGAGAGCCCCCGTCGTACAGGTCCGAAACGATCTACCCGCAACGTTAGGCGGACCCCCAGCGCTCCGGCGTCCCCCGGCAGAGCGATCCGACCCCGTAGCTCCCCGGAGCCAGGACTCACTCCTGAGGAGGACAACGCAAGAGGCCCCCCGGTGAACCGGGGGGCCTCTTGGGCTGTGCACTCGGCAGGATTCGAACCTGCAACCTTCTGATCCGTAGTCAGATGCTCTATCCGTTAAGCTACGAGTGCTTGGCTGGCCGGGGTTTTTCGCCCCGTTGGCCTTGCGAGAACAACAATACATGGACCTCGCCGGGACGCGAAATCCATTAGCCGGACCCAGCCTGACCTGCGGAAACGGCCCGGAAGAAGATCATCCAGTTGGGCTCGCGCCCAAGGCGCGCGCCCGAGGTTGAGCCCGCGATTGCACCGCCCCGGAAAGCACCGAAGCCCCGGTCCGCAAGGACCGGGGCTTCGTGAAGTGCGGAGGCGGAGGGATTTGAACCCTCGATGGGGGGTAAGCCCCAAACCGCATTAGCAGTGCGGCGCCATAGACCGGACTAGGCGACGCCTCCAGCACACCCTCGCGTACGAAGGTGCGTGCAGATGATGACACAGCCCTGGGGCCGGTCACCAATCCGCTCCCACGGTACAAGGACGGCGGCCCACAGAGCAAAGGCTTAACCCCACTCCGTACGCAACGTCGGTGCGGCCCCGTCGTTGGTGAGGCGTACGACGTACGGACGACCTGGAGTGCCCCATGCTGCGTCTCGCCGCTTTCGCCGTCACCTCCGCCCTGGCCGCCGCGGCGGCGGGGCCGCTGCCGCTCCCCCCACTGGGGCAGCTGTTGGCGCCCCCGGACCGGCTCACCATCTTCGTTTCCGAAACCGGCAACCCCCTGGCCGACGGCGAGCACCAACTGCAGTGCGACCCGGTCGGCGGGAACCACCCCCAGCGCGAGGAAGCGTGCGCGCGCCTCGACGAGTTCGCGAAGGAGGGCAAGGACCCCTTCGCCCCCGCCTCCACACCGCAGATGTGTTCCATGCAGGACGGCGGCCCCGCCACCGCCCGCGTCACCGGAACGTGGCAAGGCCACAAGGTGGACTCCACGTTCCGCCGTCACAACGGATGCGAGATCAAGCGCTGGAACGACCTGGAACCTGTGCTTCCGCGTGGGCGTTCCTGACCTGGGAGGATGCGTGGGATGTGCGTTTTACGCCGGACATCCGCCACCCCGCCGCGGGGCAGTGCCCTTAGACTCCTCCCGTGACATGCCGGTAGTTGTGGTCAGGGAGGAAGCTCGTCGTGAGCAGCAGGCCATCCCGAGGCGCTGCTCGCCTCGCAGCAATACTCGACGCTCTTCCGGACGCGCTGTTGCTCGTCAATGCCAACGGCACTGTCGTCAACGCGAATTCGATCGCCCTCGAGGCCATGGAGAGCCCCGGCACGGGGCTCGTCGGCCGCGGCGTGCTCGACCTGCTGCCCGAGTTCGACTCCAAGCTGATCCCCGGTTCCATGCGCCGCCCCGGCGAGGACGAGGGCGGCCGGGCCCGGCCCAAGCGGATGGTCGCCCGCCGGACCGACGGCAGCGAGTTCCCCGTGGAGGTCACGGCCGCCCATCTCGACGGCCGTGACGCCTACCGCGAGCCGCAGCCGGGATACACCGGCGACGAGCTGCTGATGCTCGTCGTACGGGACCTCTCGCAGACCCTGGACACCGAGGCCGAGCTGGCCCGCTCCCAGCGCCAGACCGAGATGATCCTGCGGGCCGCCGCCGAGGGTGTCGTCGGCACGGACACCGACGGCCGGGTGGTGCTGGTCAATCCGGCCGCCGCCCAGATCCTCGGCTACCGCGCGACCGACCTCGGCAACCGCGAGCTGCACGGGCTGATCCAGCACTCGAAGGCCGATGGTTCGCCGTTCCCCTACGAGGAGTCCCCGCTCGCCGACACCCTGCGCAGCGGCCGCAAGCACCGGGTCCGCGGGCAGGTGCTGTGGAACAAGGCCGGCCAGCCGGTCGCCGTGGACCTGACCACCTCGCCCGTACGGGAGGGGGAGCAGCTCGTCGGCGCCGTCATGACCTTCACCGACCGGCGGCGGTACGACGCCCTGGCCGCGCGGCACGCGCAGTTGCTGGCCGTCCTCGGCGAGTCCCTGCGCGGACCGCTGGAGGAGCTGCGCGGGGAGCTGGCCACGCTGGCCGCCGACGACGCGGGACAGCTGTGGCCGGAGGCCAACCAGCTGCTGCACCATCTGGCCGCCGGCTACTCCCGGATGACCACGCTGGTGGACAACGTGCTCGGTTTCCAGCGCCTGGACGCGGGCAGCGAGAAGCTGGCCAAGAAGAAGGTCCTGATCGACGGTGTCGTCGCGGCCGGTGTCGACGGCGCGGTGGACCTGATCGGGCCCGGCCGTGCGCAGTTCGCCGTGCACGCGCCGACCATCGAGGCGGAGATCGACGCGGATCGGATCGCCACCGCCCTCGCGCACCTGGTCGCCGATGTGGCCGGGGTGGACGCCACCGGCAAGACCGCCCAGGGCAGCGGCTACGGCGACTCGACGATCGTGGTCGCCGCCGCGCAGCGCGGTGAGGTCGTACGGATCGAGGTGCGCGGGCCGTACGAGGGCGGGAACCCCGTCCACGAGCCGATCGTGCGGGGCATCGTGGCGGCGCACGGCGGGGTGCTGCAGACGGTGGAGGTGCCGGGCGCGCCCGGCGGGGCGTACGTGCTGGAGCTGCCCCTCGGTGCCGGGGCCGGGACGGTGACCGTGCCCGAGCCGGAGCCGGAGCCCGCGAAGGAGCCCGCGGCCGAGGCGGGCGCCCAGATCTCCGGCGGCAGGCGGGCCCGGCGCGGGGTCGACGCGTTCCTGGACGACGAGGCCGAGGAGGCCAAGGCAGCGGGCCGGCCGGCCGACGGCGGGGGCGCGCTGGCGCTCCCCTCCGGACGGCGCCGGGCCGGTGAGGGCGGGCCGGGCGGTTCCGAGCCGACCGGGCCCGCGGAGCTGGCGCAGTCCCCGGTGAACCCGGCGGGCCTGGGTACCGGCCGCCGGCGCGGACGCGACGGTGACGGCAGCGGGCGCGGCCCCGGCGAGGGCGGCCCGAACGGTGAAGGCGACCCGAACGGCCCGGGCGGTCCCGGCGGCCCGGGCGGTCCCGGCGGCCAAGGCGGTCCCGGGCAGCCCGTGCCGCCGCAGGGCACCGCCATGCCCGCGTTGCCTCCCGTACCCCCGGTGCCCTCCGTGCCGGTGACCGAGCATCCCGCCGCACGGCGGCGGGCCCTGGGTGCCTCGGGGCCCGCGCAGCCCGGCGGTCCGGTGCCGGCGGCCGGGCTCGGCCCGGCGCCCGCCCCCGCCACGCCCCCGACGCCCGCGCAGCGGCCGATCGCCCCCGAGGGCGGCTTCGCGCTGCCCGCGGGGCCGACGCCGGCTCCCGCGGGCCCGCAGCAGACGGCCGCCGAGGCCGACGCCGAAGTCGACGCCGAAGCCCCGGGCGGGCGGCGTGCGCGGCGGGTACTGGGCTCGCCCGCTGCCGAGCCCGACGCCCCCGCCGGGCAGCCGGCCGAGGGCGAGGAGGAGCCCGTACACCCGACCGGGCGGCGGCGTGCGCTGCCCCCGACCCCGGCCTGGCCGGTTCCGGCGGCCCGTACCGCCCCCGAGGAGGACGCCGCCTCCGGGAAGGTCGCCGTCCCCGGGGCCCGGCAGCCGCAGAACACCCCGGCGGAGGGCGCACAGCCGATCAGCGTGCACGCCCTCGGCACCCTGGGCCAGGGCATCTCGGTCGACGCCAACGGCTCCGGCCGTCGGCGCCGGCTCTCGGAACCCGTGCCCCAGGGCCGTGCCTTCGCCATAGGAGCCCCCGAGGCGGGCTCCGACGAGGGTCCCGAGCCGCTGGACGGCCCCGGTGGCGCCGTGGAGGTCGTCAACCGGCCCGCGCCGCGTCCGGTGGACGACGAGCTGCCTCCGGAGCCGCTGGACAACCCGCGCCGGCTCCTGGTGTGGCCCGCGCCCGACGTGCAGACCCAGCAGGCGCTCAGCGACCGCGGCTACCGTCCGGTGATCGTGCACTCCCGCGAGGAGGTGGACGCGCAGATCGCCGCGTTCCCCGCCGCCCTGTTCGTGGACCCGCTGACCGGGCCGATCACCCGGACCGCGCTGCAGTCCCTGCGTCAGGCCGCGGTGGCCGCGGAGGTCCCCGTCCTGGTCACGGCCGGGCTGGGGCACGCCACGCGCGAAGCCGCGTACGGAGCCGATCCGGCCGTCCTGCTCAAGGCGCTCGCGCCGCGCGACAGCGAGCAACACCCCTCGCGGGTGCTGCTGATCGAGGAGCACGACGAGATCGCCACCGCGCTGACGGCCGCCCTTGAGCGGCGCGGCCTCCAGGTCGCCCGGGCCGGCGCCGACACCGATGCCGTGGAGCTGGCGACGCGGATGCGGCCCAACCTGGTGGTGATGGACCTGATGCAGGTGCGCCGCCGCCGGGCGGGGATCGTCGACTGGCTGCGTGCCAACGGGCAGCTGAACCGCACTCCGCTGGTCGTCTACACGGCCACCGGCATCGACCCCGCCGAACTGCCGCGGCTGGCCTCGGGCGAGAGCGTGCTCTTCCTCGCCGAGAGGGCCACCACCGAAGAGGTGCAGGGCCGCATCGTGGACCTGCTGGCCAAGATCGGCACCAACTAGTAATCCTGGCCCGATGGCCATCATCGACACGACCGAGCAGACCGTTCCCGCCGACAACGGCGAGGTCAGCCTCCTGATCGCCCGGCAGGTGGAGCCGGGCTACGAGGACGCCTTCGAGACCTGGGCGCGCGGGATCCTGGAGACCGCCGCGACGTTCCCGGACCACCTGGGCTACGGGCTGTTCCGGCCCGCCGCGAAGGGCGCGCCGTGGTTCCTGGTGCACCGCTTCCGCAACCAGGCGGCGTTCCAGCGGTGGCAGGACTCCGCCGAGCGGGCCGCGTTCTTCGCCAACTGCCAGGGCCACCACCACAGCGAGATAGCCCGGCGCGAACTGCACGGCATGGAGACCTGGTTCGCCAAGCCGGGTACGACCCGGCCCGCGCCGCCGCGGTGGAAGATGGCGATCAGCTCGGGGCTGGCCATCTTCCCGATCTCGCTGGCGGGCAACGCGGTACTCGGGCCGTACCTGGTGGATCTTCATTTCGTGGTGCGGACGGCCGCCTTCGCCGTCGTCTTCAGCACCCTGATGACCTACGTGGCCATGCCCGCCGTCAGCAAGCTGCTGCGGCCATGGCTCACGAAGGGCTGAACGGCGCCGAAGGGCTGAACGCCGCCTGCCGCGCCTGAGCCGCCGGTCAGTCCAGGTGGGTGACGTCCAGCGCCCCGTCCGCGTACTGCTTGCGGATCACCTTCTTGTCGAACTTGCCGACGCTCGTCTTCGGCACGGCCTCGATGATCGTCCAGCGCTCCGGCAGCTGCCACTTGGCGATGGACCGGGCGAGGAAGGCGCGCAGCCCCGCGTAGTCCACGGTCGCGCCCTGCTTGAGGACGACGGTGGCCAGCGGGCGCTCGCCCCACTTCTCGTCGGGGACGGCGACGACCGCCGCCTCGGCGACCTCCGGGTGGGCCATGAGCGCGTTCTCCAGCTCCACGCTGGAGATCCACTCGCCGCCGGACTTGATGACGTCCTTGGCCCGGTCGGTGAGGGTGAGGTAGCCGTCGGCGCTTATGACGCCGACGTCGCCGGTCTTGAGCCAGCCGTCGGCGCTGAACTTGTCCTCGGGGCGCAGCGGCTCCCCGGCCGCGCCGCCGTAGTAGGCGCCCGCGATCCAGTTGCCGCGTACCTCCAGCTCGCCCGCCGACTCGCCGTCCCAGGGCAGGGAGTCGCCGCCGGGGCCGACCAGGCGGGCCTCGACGCCCGCGGGGAAGCGGCCCTGGGTGATGCGGTACGGCCACTCCTCCTCGGCGCTCAGCCCGGCGGGCGGGTGCGCCATGGTGCCGAGCGGGGAGGTCTCGGTCATGCCCCAGGCGTGGCAGAGGCGGACGCCGAGCTTGTCGTAGGCCTCCATCAGGGAGGGCGGGCAGGCCGAGCCGCCGATGGTGACCTGCTTCATCGAGGTGAGGTCGCGCGGGTTGGCGCTGACCTCGGCCAGCAGCCCCTGCCAGATGGTGGGGACGGCCGCGGCGTGGGAGGGCTTCTCGCGCTCGATCATCTCGGCGAGCGGGCCGGGCTGCAGGAAGCGGTCCGGCATCAGCATGTTGATGCCGGTCATGAAGGTGGCGTGCGGCAGGCCCCAGGCGTTGACGTGGAACTGCGGGACGACCACGAGGGTGGTGTCGCGGTCGTTCAGCCCCATCGACTCGGCCATGTTGACCTGCATGGAGTGCAAGTAGATCGAGCGGTGGGAGTAGATGACGCCCTTGGGATCCCCGGTCGTGCCGGAGGTGTAACACATGGCCGCGGCCTCGCGCTCGTCCAGCTCGGGCCAGTCGTAGGTGTCGGGGCGGCCTGTGAGGAGGTCCTCGTACTCGTGCACGCGCACGTCGAGGCCGTCGAGCGCGGAGCGGTCGCCGATGCCCGCGACCACGACGTGCTCGATGGTCGGCAGGTGCGGCAGCAGCGGCGCGAGCAGGGGCAGCAGGGTGCCGTTGACCAGCACGACCCGGTCGACGGCGTGGTTGACGATGAAGACGAGCTGCTCGGCGGGCAGCCGCAGGTTGAGGGTGTGCAGAACGGCGCCCATGGAGGGGATCGCGAAGTACGCCTCGACGTGCTCGGCGTTGTTCCACATCAGGGTCGCGACGCGGTCGCCCCGCTGGACCCCGAGGTCGTCGCGCAGGGCGTTCGCGAGTCGGGTGGCGCGGGTACCGATCTCGGCGAAGCTGCGGCGGTGCGGCTCGGCCTCCCCGGTCCAGGTCGTGACCTGGGACTTCCCGTGGATCGTCATCCCGTGCTGGAGGATTCGGGTGACGAGAAGCGGTACGTCCTGCATGGTGCTCAGCAAAGCGTCCTCCCGGTGAGCGCTGCGGCGCTGCGGCGGCTACGGATGCTGCCGATTCTGCGCACGTACCGGTCGGCATGTCACTACCCGGGGGTACAAAACAGCCGTGCATGTTTCACGTGAAACATCGCCTGACGGGCGGAAGGTTCAGCGGACGAGGGTGAGTTCCGGGTCCTCGCGGAGCTTGACCATCGCGCGGGACACGGCGCTCTTGACCGTGCCGATCGAGACCCCGAGCAGTTCCGCGGTCTGGGCCTCGCTCAGGTCCTCGTAGTAGCGCAGGACGACCATCGCGCGCTGCCGGTCGGGCAGCCGGGTCACCGCGCGCCACATGGCGTCGCGCAGGGCCTGCGACTCCGCGGGGTCGGCGGACGGCGGCGCCTCGCTCTCCGGGAGCTCGTCGCAGGCGAACTCGTCGACCTTGCGCTTGCGCCACTGGGAGGTGCGGGTGTTGACCAGGGCCCGCCGGACGTAGCCGTCCAGGGCACGGTGGTCCTCGATGCGGTCCCAGGCGACGTAGGTCTTGGCGAGGGCCGTCTGGAGGAGGTCCTCGGCATCGCACGGGTTGGCGGTGAGGGAGCGCGCGGTGCGCATCAGGACCGTGCCGCGGGTCCGTACGTACGCCGAGAACGACGGGTACGGCGTCGGGTTCGAGGCGAGCGTGCACACAGGCGTGGTCATCCCTCCACGCTAGGAGCGGCCGCCCGTCCTGGGATCGGCCGCAAGTGCCGAAGCCATGTCCGTCTCAGGTTGTAGGAGTAGGGCAAACCCCACCTCCTGAAGGTGGAGGAGGCGGGGGTTCGAGATCCTCCGGGTCAGGCGTCCGCGCCCAGGATCAGGCCGGAGGTCGGCACCCCCGTACCGGCCGTGACAAGTGCGTGCTCTGCGCCCGCGACCTGGTTGACGGAGCTGCCGCGCAGTTGGCGGACGGCCTCGGCGATGCCGTTCATGCCGTGCAGGTACGCCTCCCCGAGCTGGCCGCCGTGCGTGTTGAGCGGCAGCGCGCCCGCGGCCACGAAATCGGCGGCCTCACCCGGCTTGCAGAAGCCGAACTCCTCCAGCTGCATCAGGACGAAGGGGGTGAAGTGGTCGTAGAGGATGCCGACGTCGATGTCCGAGGGCCGCAGGCCGCTGGTCCGCCACAGCTGGCGGGCGACCACGTCCATCTCCGGCAGGCCGGTGAGGTCGTCGCGGTAGAAGGAGGTCATGCCCTCCTGGCGGCGGCCGGCGCCCTGGGCGGCCGCGGTGATCACGGCGGGGGCCTGTCGCAGGTCCCGGGCCCGCTCGGTGGTGGTGACGACGATGGCCTGGCCGCCGTCGGTCTCCTGGCAGCAGTCCAGCAGCCGCAGCGGCTCCACGATCCAGCGCGAGGCGGCGTGGTCGGCGAGGGTGATCGGCTTGCCGTGGAAGTAGGCGGCGGGGTTGTTCGCGGCGTGCCGCCGGTCGGTGACCGCGACGTGGCCGAAGGCCTCCGGGGTCAGGTTGTAGGTGTGCAGGTAGCGCTGAGCGGTCATCGCGACCCAGGAAGCCGGGGTGAGCAGCCCCCACGGCAGCGACCAGCCGAGCGCCGCGCCTTCCGCCGAGGGCTCGCGCTGCTGGACACCGGATCCGAAACGGCGGCCCGAGCGCTCGTTGAAGGCGCGGTAGCAGACAACGACCTCCGCGACCCCGCTGGCGACGGCGAGGGCGGCCTGCTGGACGGTGGCGCAGGCCGCGCCGCCTCCGTAGTGGATGCGCGAGAAGAAGGAGAGGTCCCCGATGCCGGCGGCCTGGGCCACGGTGATCTCTGGGCTGGTGTCCATGGTGAAGGTGACCAGGCCGTCCACGTCGTCCGGCGTGAGCCCGGCGTCGTCGAGGGCCGCGTGCACGGCCTCCACCGCGAGCGTGAGCTCGCTGCGGCCGGAGTCCTTGGAGAATTCCGTCGCGCCGATGCCGGCGATGGCGGCGCGGCCGCCCAGGTCGTCCCGGATGCGGACGCTCATGCCTCGGCTCCCAGGGTGACGGTCACGGTGCCGGTGACGTGGGGGCCGCGGCCGTTGGCGCCGACGACGCGTATCTCGGCGGTGTCCCCTTCGCGGGCGGTGACCGTGCCGGTGAGGGTCATGGTGTCGCCCGGATGGTTGGGGGCGCCCAGGCGGATGGCGACCTTGCGCAGGACGGCGTACGGGCCGAGCCGGTCGGTGATGTACCGGCCGACCAGGCCGTTGGTGGTCAGGATGTTCATGAAGATGTCCGGGGAGCCCTTCTCCCGCGCGAGTTCCGCGTCGTGGTGCACGTCCTGGTAGTCGCGGGAGGCGATCGCGCCCGCGACGATCAGGGTGCGGGTGATCGGGACCTCCAGTGGCGGCAGCGTGTCGCCGACTCTCATCGCTCAGCCCTCCTGCGCCAGTACGGCGCCCAGTTCGGCCAGCAGCTCGCTGCCGCAGCCCAGGTACGCGTCGAGCTGGCGCCCCCACAGGAAGTGCCGGTGCACGGGGTGGTCCAGATCGGCGCCCATCCCTCCGTGCAGGTGCTGGCCGGCGTGCACGACCCGTTTGCCCGCCTCGGAGGCCCACCAGGCCGCCGTGAGCGCGTGCTCGTGCGCCGCGAGGCCCTCGTCGATGCGCCAGGCCGCCTCGTACGTCGTGACCCGGATCGCCTCGGTGTCCATGTACGCGTCCGCCGCGCGCAGCATGACCCCCTGATTGGTGGAGAGCGGCCGGCCGAACTGCTCGCGGGTGGAGGTGTACTCCACGGCGCGGGCGAGCGAGCCCGCGCAGACGCCCGCCTGGAGTCCGGCGAAGGCGGTGCGCGCGACGGCGAGGGTGTCCGCGTAGGCCTCCCCGGCGCCGGTCCGGTCGGCGCCGATCCGCTCGGCCTCGGCGCCCGTCAGGGTGAGCCGCCCGGCCGCCCAGGGCGCGGTGGTGTCGACCGCCGAGATCCGCACGCCGGGGGCGTCGGTGCGGACAAGCCACAGCGCCCGGTCCGTGTCCGGGACCAGTACGTGGGTGGCCTCGCGCAGCCAGGGAACGGCCGGGGCGGTCCCGGTGAGCCGGCCGGCCTCGGCGGTGATGCGGCCGCGCTCCGGGAAGGCTCCGGTGGCGACCGCCTCGCCCGTGCCGAGGGCGGGGAGCAGGCGGGCGCGCTGCTCGGCGCTGCCGTGCCGGGCCACTGCGAGAACGCCGTAGGCGCAGGTGGCGGCGTACGGGACCTGCGCGGTGGTGCGCCCCTGCTCCTCCAGCAGCAGCACCAGGCCGAGCAGCCCGACCTCCTCGACGGCGGCGGTCAGGCCGGCCGCGGTGAGGGCCTTCCACAGTTCGGCGTCGCTGCCGGTGCCGGCGGCGGCGAGGCGTTCGTGGGTGGCCAGGTCGCCGAAGATCCGGGCGGCGAGACCGGCCGCGGCGGCCTGCTCCTCGGTGGGGTGGAAGTCCATCAGCCCTCACTTCCCCGGAAGACGGGCAGTTCCAGTTCCTCGTCCACGCGCAGGAACTCCAGCTGTACGGGGAGCCCGATGCGGACCTTGTCGTACGGGACTCCGGTGATGTTGGTGACCATCCGGACGCCCTCGGCGAGCTCGACCAGGGCGACCGCGTAGGGAGGGTCGAAGGCCGGGAAGGGCGGGTGGTGCATGACGACGTAGCTGAAGACCGTGCCCGCGCCGCTCGCCTCCACGGTCTCCCAGGCCAGGGATGCGCAGGCATTGCAGCCGGGCAGCCAGGGGAAGCGGAGGGTCGCGCAGTCGGTGCAGCGCTGGATCAGCAGTTTGTGGTCCCGGACCCCGTCCCAGAAGCCCTGGTTGTCGCGGTTGATCACCGGACGGGGGCGCCGGGGCGCGGGTTTCGCGGCCCGCTTGGCCGCGGGCGTGTACTTCAGGATCCGGAAGCGGTGGGTCCCGGCGAGTTCGCCGGCCGCGTGGACGTCCATGCGGGTGGTCACGAAGTGGCCGGTGCCCAGTTTGGTCGTCTTGCGGGCCGACACGGACTCGATGACGGCGTCGAAGGTGACGGCGTCGCCCGGGCGCAGCGGGCGCAGGTACTCCTGCTCGCAGTCGGTGGCGACCACGGAGGTGTAGCCGGCGCCGTCGAGGAGGGCGAAGAGGTCCTCGTAGGCGGAGGAGCGGTCGGTGTGGCCGGAGAGTCCGCCCATCGTCCAGGCCTGGAGCATGGTGGGCGGGGCGATGGCGTCCGGCCCGGTGTAGGCCGGGTTGGCATCACCCATCGCCTCGCACCAGTGGCGGATCATCGGCTCGTTGACCGGGTCCTTGCCCTGGCCGGCGGTGGCGGCGGGCCGACCCTCGAAGGCCTTGAGCAGCTCGTGGAACCGGGCGGCCTCATCGGCGTCCGATTCCTGCGCGGCCTGGTCGGTCATCGCTTCCTCCCCTTCATGCCGAGCCGCATCATGGCGACGATCTCCCGCTGGACCTCGCTGACCCCGCCACCGAAGGTGTTGATCTGCGCGGCCCGGTTCATCCGCTCCAGCTCGCCGCCCGCGAAGGCGTCGGGCCCCCGTACGAGGGCCTCCTCGCCGACCACCTCCTGGCAGATCCGGTACACCTCGACGGTGGATTCGGTCCCCAGGAACTTCACGCCGCTCGCGTCGCCCGGGGCGAGGCTGCCCCCGCCCACGTCCTGGACGAGGCGCCAGTTGAGGAGGCGTACGGCTGCGAGGCGGGCGTGCGCCTCGGCCAGCCGGGCCTGCACCCAGGGCCGGTCGGCGGGGCGCTCGCCGGCGGCCGGACCGGGGGTGCGGGCGTGGCGCAGGGCGTGGGCGAAGAAGTCCTCGGCCTGCATGCCGATGGCGGCGAGGGCGACGCGCTCGTGGTTGAGCTGGTTGGTGATCAGTCCCCATCCGCCGTGCTCGGGGCCGACGAGGTTGCCGGCGGGCACGCGGATGGAGTCGTAGTACGTGGCCGTGGTGGTGAGCCCGCCGACGGTGTCGATCGGGGTCCAGGCGAAGCCGGGGGCGTCGGTGGGCACCAGGACGATGGATATGCCCTTGTGCTTGGGGGCCTCGGGATCGGTCCGGCAGGCGAGCCAGATCCAGTCGGCGTTCTGGGCGTTGGAGGTGAAGATCTTCTGCCCGTCGATGACCCAGTCGCCTTCGGGCCCGCCCTCGCGGACGGCGCGGGTGCGCAGCGAGGCGAGGTCGGTACCGGCCTCGGGCTCCGAGTAGCCGATGGCGAAGACGATCTCGCCCTTGAGGATCCGGGGGAGGAAGTAGTCCTTCTGCTCCCGCGTCCCGTACTTCATGAGCGTCGGGCCGACGGTGTTGAGGGTGACCATCGAGACGGGCGCGCCGGCCCGGTAGGCCTCGTCGAAGAACACGAACTGCTCGTCGGGTCCGCGGCCTTGGCCGCCGTACTCGACGGGCCAGCCGAGGCCGAGCAGTCCGTCGGCGCCGATGCGGCGCAGCAGGGCGCGCTGTGCGACCGGGTCCTCGGGCACCCCGTCCGGCAGCAGATCCTGGAAGTACTCCCGCAGTTCGGCGCGCAGCCGCAACTGGCCTTCGGTCGGGGCGAGGTGCACGGCGCTGGCCTCCCGGCATCACATCGTCAAGTGGACCTGACTGTCCGTCAGATTCCCTGTGGATGTCAAGGGCGGGACGCGCGAGGGCGCCCGCACTACCGGACCCCAGCCGGTCCGGTCGCACAGGCGCCCCTCAGCTCTGGGAGCGGATCAAACCGCGCCTACCACCAGGGGTGGAAGTTCACCGCCAGGCTGGCGTTGTGCTGCTGGATCGGCGTGAAGGCCGAGCCGTTGACCTGCGCGACGTTGCTCTGGTTCGACGCGCCGGAGCCGGTGGCGACCTGCTGCGACGTGGAGGAGTTGCCGGTGTTGCCGCCACCCACGCCGCTGCCGATGATGCTGGCGACGCTCGCATTCGATCCGTCGTTCGCGAGGGCGCCGTTGTCGGCCGACGCCACCCCGCCCGACAGGGCCACGGCGAGGGGGAGAGCGGCGACGGCGGCGATGACGCGCCTCGTGCGCCCCAGGACAGCACTCCTGCACCGGGTACAACCCCTGCCCCACACCCGGTGAACCGTTTCTCCAAACCGGCCCGCCCCGGACATGCCGAAAAGAGCCGCGTCGTCCGGGAACCCCACCGTCTCCCGGTCCTGCGGCCCTGCAATGCCAAGCTTCGCGCCCCCTGCGCGCCCCCGACGTCCACCGGGGTGATCCGTCCGTGCCTCGGTCTCGGGGCACCCTCGCGGCGCGATCCTCGGTCGCGACCGACCGGGCTCCAGCGCCTGCTGCTGCGTTCGTACGTACTGCCGACCACGAACCACGAACCACGAACTGCTAACCGTGAACTGCGGACTGCGGACTGCGGACTACCAATGACGAGCCATGACCTGCGGGTTACGGGCCTACGCGGCGAGCGCCATCTCCTGGCGGGCGGCGGGCCGGGCACCGATGACGGAGGTGACCGCGGCCGTACGGGCACGGTCGGACGCGGCGGCGAGGGCGGCTGCGATGGTCGAGCGGCGGACGGACGGGGTCTTGCCGTGGGCCTCGGCGCGGATGCGCTGCTTGATGGTGGGCGGGAGCGAACCGCCTCGCATCATCGCCCGCCAGGTCTGCCGGGCCACGACGGCCGGCCGGCGCACGGCGGGAACGGCGGGGGTGGCCACGGCGCCGAGGGAGGAGGCGGCGGCCGGAGCGGCCTTGGCGCCGAAGCCGAGGGCGGCGAAGAGGGCCACGAGTGCGGCGAGGACGGCGGTCCAGATCGACGTGACGGTGCTGCGGTGAGCCATGACGGGTCCCTCGTTTCGCGATGTTCCGACGGGCGGATCTGAATACATTCGTCATGATGCGACCGCAACCGCACCGCCCCCACACCGCGCGCCGATCTTCCGACAAACACCACTCAAAGGGCCTAAAGCGCCCCTCCAGAGCCCCCCAGTACGGCCTCGAAAGCCGTGTACGCCTTCGCATCGAAGAGCACGAACCGCACTTCCTCCACCCGGGTACGGGCCTCCCGTACGGTCTCCACCGCGATCCGGGCCCCGTCGTCCATGGGCCACCCGTAGATCCCCGTGGAGATGGCCGGGAACGCGACCGTGCGAGCCCCCAAGCCGTCCGCCACCCGGAGGGATTCGCGGTAGCAGGAGGCCAGCAGCTCCGAGCGGTCCTCGTCCCGGGACCAGACCGGCCCGACGGTGTGGATCACGTGCTCGGCGGGCAGCCGCCCGGCCGTGGTGGCGACGGCCCGGCCCGTCGGCAGGCCCTTGCCGTAGTGGGAGCGGCGCAGGTCCTCGCAGGCGGCGAGGATCTCCGGTCCGCCGCGGCGGTGGATGGCCCCGTCGACTCCCCCGCCCCCGAGCAACGAGGAGTTCGCGGCATTGACCACCGCGTCCGCCGCCTCGGCGGTGATGTCTCCCTGGACGAGGACGATGCGCACCATCGTGGATCCCTTCTCGCGATACAGACGACGAAGGGGCGCCCCTGTTCCGGGACGCCCCTTCCTGTCGGCGCGCACATGCGCCGGCCTGTGGCGGTGGGTGTGGGATTTGAACCCACGGTGACTCGCGCCACGACGGTTTTCAAGACCGTTCCCTTAGGCCGCTCGGGCAACCCACCTGGCCGGTACAGAGTACCGGGCTGCGGGGGTGGGCGGGGGTCTGGCGGGGCAGCGTGCGTACGCCGCCCCGCCGGGCCGGGGTCAGGAGGTCTGCGCCTTGTCGTACGCCGCCTTCGCCTCGTTGCCGAAGTACGGGCCGAACATGCGGTTCGGCAGGAAGTTGTAGCCGAAGCTGTTCACCGAGACCTGGCTGCCCAGGCCCGTCGCCTCGTTGAAGTCCTGGAACCAGGGGCCGCCGCTGGAGCCGCCGGTCATGTTGCAGCCCAGGCCGTGGTCCTTGGTCAGCAGGAAGTCCTTGCCGCTGTTGCCGCTGCAGTAGACCAGCTTGGTGCCGTCGTAGGGCGCCGCCGCGGGGAAGCCGAAGGAGTACATCTTCTTGCTGTAGCCGCCGTTGAAGACGATGCCCTGCGCGCCGACGACCTGGCTGAGCTTCTGGCCGTTCAGCGGGGCGACGACGGCGAGGCCGACGTCCATGTTCATGTCCTCGCTCGCGGCCCACTGGTCGGTGGCGAGGGTCTTGGTGGCCGACCACTGGCCGTAGGGCGCGTTGCCGTTGTTGTAGGCCGGGACGAAGACCCAGTTGGTGTGCCAGGCGCCCTGGTACTTCACGCAGTGCCCGGCGGTGATCACCGTGCTGCCGTTGGCGCTGGTGATGGAGTCGCCTGAGCAGGACGCCGTCCTGTCACCCATGGTGAAGAAGACCCGGCCGGAGGTCTTCACCACCGCCCCGCCGCCCGTCCAGGCGCCGCCCGCCTGGGGGAACGCCGTGGGGGCCGCGGCAGCCGAGCCCCCCGCCGATGCCGACGATGCCGCGGTCGGCGGGATCCTGGTGGGGCTCGCCACCGTCGCCGGGGCTGTCGTACGCAGGGCGCCCGGGGCCGCCGTCACATCGAGCGGGGTGGCGCCGCGCATCCGCTCGGCGGTCCAGAACCCCTGGGTGTGCTGCTGCTTGAACGACGCCGGGGTGTCGGACGAGGGGGCGGCCGCCGCAGGGCCGGCCGCCGTCAGGGCGCCCGCGATCAGGGCGCCCGCCGCCAGTAAGACCGATGCTGCCGTGCGATGACGATTCACGCATGACTCCTTCTGCCGGCCCCGGTCCCGTCGGACCCGGGCAGGGTGGGGGTGAAGAGCTGTCGGTGCGGATCGGCAGCAGAGTGGCACGCGCGGGCAGAGATGTCAGGAGCCGGTCGGAACGTTCGGTCGGTTCAGGCCAGCATTTGGCCAACTCCCCGCCGTCACGCCGTCACGCCGTCCCACCGTCATACGGTCAGCAGCACGCCGGCGTAGGACACCCCGGCCACCACCACCCACGCCCCGAGCCCCAGTGCCGCCGCGCGGCCGCCGGTCCGGGCCAGGGTGGGCAGGTGCACGGCACTCCCGAGGCCGAACAGCGCCGCCCCGAGCAGTACCTCCTGGGCGGTGTGCGCCCACTGCAGCGCCGCGTCGGGCAGTACCCCGGTCGCGCGCACCGCGGCCGCCGCCAGGAAACCGGCCACGAACAGCGGCACCGGAGCCGGACGGCGCCCCGAGGCCGTCCGCACCCCGCGCCGGCGGGCCCGTACCGAGAAGGCCACCGCCGCCACCAGCGGGGCCAGCAGCGCCACCCTCATCAGCTTGACCAGCACCGCCTCGCCGAGCGCCCCCGGGCCGGCGGTCTGGGCGGTGGCCACCACCTGGCCGACGTCGTGGACGCTGGCGCCCACCCACCGCCCGAAGGCCGGGTCCGAGAGACCCAACGGGCCCTGCAGCAAAGGGAGCACCGCGATGGCGAGCGTCCCGCACAGGGTGACCAGGGCCACCGAGGAGGCCACGTCCTCCTCGTCGCTCCCGGACACCTCGCTCACCGCGCCGATGGCCGAGGCCCCGCAGATCGAGTACCCCGTGGCGATCAACAGCGGCTGGTCCCCCGGGAGTCCGAGCCTGCGGCCCAGCCACAGGGTGCCGAAGAAGGTCGCCGCGACCACCGCCGCCACCATCGCCACCGTGGCCCAGCCCAGCCGGAGCACCTGGTCCAGGCCCAGCGCGAGACCCAGCAGGACGATGCCGATCCGCATCAGCCGCCGGCCGGCCAGCGAGAGCCCCGGGCGCGCGGTTCCCCGTACGAAGACCCGTAGGCGCGGGACATGGGCCACGGTGATGCCCAGCACCACCGACGCCGTCAGCATCGGCACGGCCGGGACCAGCCGGTGCACGCACCATGCTGCGAGGACACCGGCGGCAGCCAGCGCCAACCCGGGCCACTGGGCCACTGTTTCACGTGAAACATCGCGGATCGGCGTGCCCTGCGGGCGGTTGAGGAGGGCCATCACGCGCTGCTGTCGACGGGCTGCGTGTACACCCGGCGGATGCTCGTGCCGAGCCTGGCGACGTCGGCTCCGTAGACGTGGACCGATATGGCCTTGGAGCTACAGGAGTTGCGCACCTTGTGGATGTCCCCGGGCGGGGCGAATCCGCAGACCTCGCCCTGGGCGTTGACCACGTCCTCGGTGGGAACCAGGAGCGCCGGACCCGCACCGGGCGCGAGCCGGTAGCGCCGTTCGCTCTCCTGGCCCTGGTGGACCCCGGCCACGCACCAGGAGACGTGGTCGTGGATGCAGGTCTCCTGGCCGGGCATCCACACCAGGGCGACCACCGAGAAGCTGCCGTCCGACTCGGCGTGCAGGATGTGCTGCCGGTAGTGGTCCGGATCACCTTCCCGCTGTGCCTCCGACAGGAGGTCGGGCGCGCCCAGATGCGGCGCGAGGCGCTCACCGACCAGGTAGGCGGTCAGATCGGGGGCCAGCCCCCGGTCCACGACCGTGCGGATCTCACTGACGAGGGCGGCCATCCTCGCGGTCGTACAGGCTGGCGTGGTGGTGGTCATAGCGGCAGCTTCCTGCCGCCGATCCATCACGTCCAACGACAGTTTCGACCGGAATTCCCAAGCCCTGCTTATATGTTGGCCGGTAGTCGATCAGCAGCCGCTCAGCAGCCGACCCGGTTCGCCGCCACCCGTTTCAGTGCGTCCAGCACCACGGCCGTCGCCGGTATCCGCAGATGGTCCCGGTACACGTACGCGGCGATGTGCCGGCGGGGTGCGGGCTGGAGCGCCCGGCCGCACACCCGGCTCAGCGAGAGCGAGGGCAGCACCAGCGCGGGCATCATGGCCACGCCCAAACCCTGCGCGACCAGGCTCTGCACCACCAGGTTGTCATCGGTGGCGAAGCGGATGTCGGGGACGAAGCCCAGCTCCGCGCACTCGTGCAGCAGGTTCGCCCGGCAGCGCGGACAGCCCGCGATCCACCGCTCCTCGGCGAGGTCGGCGAGGTTCACGGCCCGGCGCCGGGCCAGCGGATGCCCGGTCGGGAGCAGCACCGTCAGCTGGTCCTCCAGCAGTTTGACCTCGGCGACCTCGTCCGGGATCTCCTCGTGCAGCCCGGGATAGGTGAAGGCCAGGGTGATGTCGCACTGCCCGCGCTCCAGCCGGCGCAGCGAATCCGGGGGCTCCCCCTCCAGCAGTTCCACCTGGATGCCCGGGTGGTCCTTGGTCAGATCGCTCAGGGCTTCCGGGACGAGCGTGGCGTTGACACTGGGGAAGCCGCAGAGCCGGACCCGGCCGGTGCGCAGCCGGGCGTAGGCCTTGAGCTGGGCCTCGGCGGCCGAGAGGCTGCCGAGGATGCTCTCGGCGTGCCGGGCCAGGGACCGGCCGGCCTCGGTGAGTTGCATCGTGCGGCCGATACGGGTGAACAGCGGGGTCCCGACGGCGCGTTCGAGCGCCTTCATCTGCTGGGTGATGGCGGGCTGGGTGTACCCCAGGACGCGTGCGGCCGCCGAGTAGGACCCGGAGGCGACCACCTCGTGGAAAGTCCGGATGTGCCGCGAATCGAACACCTGTGAAGCATAAGCGGACGTTGGGAGGGGCCGTAGGCGGAATCCCGCCCACGGCCCCTGTCCATCAAGCCACCGGGTCCTACTTGTCGCCGACCCGCGAGCCGAGCGTGATGTCCACGGTGGTCGGCTTGCCGCCGCGCAGGTAGGTGAGCTTCACCGTGTCGCCGGGCTTGTACGTCCAGATCATGCTGATCAGGGTCGGGCCGCTGTCGACCGGCCTGCCGCCGAACTCGGTGATGATGTCGCCGGGCTTGAGGCCCGCCTTGCCGGCCGGGCCGTTGGGGTCGACCAGCTCGTTGGCGGCCGCGCCGCTCTCGGAGACCTTGGCGCCCTCGGCCTTGGACTGGAGGTCCACGGAGACCGAGATGACCGGGTAGACCGGCTTGCCGGTCTTGATCAGCTGCTCGGCGACGTTCTTCGCCTGGTTGATCGGGATGGCGAAGCCGAGGCCGATCGAGCCGGCCTGGCCGCCGCCGAAGCCGCCGTTGCCGGCCGACTGGATGGCGGAGTTGATGCCGATCACCGCGCCGCGTCCGTCGAGGAGCGGACCGCCGGAGTTGCCCGGGTTGATCGAGGCGTCCGTCTGGAGCGCGCTCATGTACGAGTTCTTGCCGCCGGAGCCGTCGCCGGAGGCCACCGGGCGGTTCTTGGCACTGACGATGCCGGTCGTGACCGTGTTGGACAGGCCGAAGGGCGCACCGATCGCGATGGTCGCGTCGCCGACGGCCACCTTCTCGGAGTCCCCGAGCGGCAGCGGCTTGAGACCGGTCGGCGGGTTCTTCAGCTTGATGACGGCGACGTCGTAGCCCTGCGCCTTGCCGACGACCTCGGCCTCGTACCTCTTGCCGTCGGAGAAGGTCGCGGTGAGCTTGCCGCCGTTGGCGGCGGAGGCCACCACGTGGTTGTTCGTGAGGATGTGGCCCTGCTGGTCGTAGACGAAGCCGGTACCGGTGCCGCCCTCGCCGTCACCGGCCGAGGCCTCGATGGTGACCACGCTGGGCAGTGCGGCGGCGGCCAGGCCCGCGATCGAGCCGGCCTCGCGCTTGATCTCCTTGGGGGTGCTGGCGCTGATCGTGGTCGACCCGGAGCCGTTGCTGCTGCGGTCGGCGGCCCAGTAGCCGACACCGCCGCCGACGCCGCCCGCGAGGAGGGCCGCCACGAGCACGCTCGCGACCAGGCCGCCCTTGCCCCTCGGCTTGGGCTGCGGGGTGCCGTCGGTGCTCAGGGGCACGCCCCACCCTCCGCCGCCCTGGCCACCGCCGGCCCCGTACGCGGGAACCGTGGGCGGCGGGGGCGGCCAGCCGCCCGCTCCGTGCGCGGCCGGCTCGGCGGGGTGGCCGTACGCCGGGGCGGGCGGGATCTGCTGCGTCGGCTCGGTACCGGGCGCGGGCGTCGGCGGGAGCTGCTGGGTGACGTGCTCGGCGGCGACGGGCGCAGCCGGAGCATGGTGCGCGGCCGGCGCGGCAGCCGGAGCAGCGGTCGGCGGCTCGACCGGCGCGGGCACCGGCGGCCCGGCGATCGGCGTGACCGCGGGCATCTCGGGGGCGGGAGCGGCCACCGGGGGTGCGGGCGGGGCCGCGGGGGGCGTAGGGGCCGCGGTGCCCTCGTTCTCGGTGCTCACAGCGCTCTCTCCTCGTCACACACGGCTTCAGATGAATCTGGCGATATCGGTCCGGCTGAACGTTCGACATGCCGCACAAGTTCCAGGGCAAAGCCTTTCCCATGACCCGTCAGAGCACTGTAAGCCGGACCTGTGCATCTCCCCCCATCCTTTATCTCCGATATTTCGGACGCATCCGCAGGAGCGCGTACAGGCCCGCGCGCGGCGCCGGAGCCCCTCTCGGTGGCACCATGACCCGGTGACCCACGCAACGCCGCGCCCCATCCAGGTCGTCGCCCACCGCGGCGCCTCGGAGGATGCCCCCGAACACACCCTGGCCGCGTACCGCAAGGCCATCGAGGACGGGGCAGACGCCCTCGAATGCGACATCCGGCTGACGGCCGACGGCCATCTGGTGCTGGTCCACGACCGCCGGGTGAACCGCACCTCCAACGGCCGCGGCGCCGTCTCCGCCCTGGAGCTCGCCGATCTCGCCGCCCTCGACTTCGGCTCCTGGAAGGACCGCGAGGAGTCCCCGGACTGGGACGCCGACCCCGAGCGCACCTCCGTGCTCACCCTGGAGCGGCTGCTGGAGCTGGTGGCGGACGCCGGACGCCCGGTGCAGCTGGCTATCGAGACGAAGCACCCGACCCGCTGGGCCGGACAGGTGGAGGAACGGCTGCTCTTCCTCCTCAAGCGCTTCGGCCTGGACGCCCCGCCCGCCGAGGGCCCGCACCCCATCCGCGTGATGAGCTTCTCCGCGCGCTCCCTGCACCGGGTGCGGGCGGCCGCGCCGACGATCCCGACCGTGTACCTGATGCAGTTCATCTCGCCTCGGATGCGCGACGGACGGCTGCCGGCCGGGGTGCGGATCGCGGGGCCGGGCATGCGGATCGTGCGCGGCCACCCCGGCTTCATCCGCAAGCTCCAGGCCGCGGGTCACTCCGTGCACGTGTGGACCGTGAACGAGCCAGAAGACGTTCAGCTCTGCGCTGATCTGGGTGTAGAGGCGATCATCACGAACAGGCCGCGGCAGGTTCTGTCACAGCTGGGACGCTGACGTCCCGATTTGCGCACCCGTCACACAGGCCCCGGACGTGACGGGGTGTGCACCGGCGCATCCGCTCCGCGTTCGTTCGTCATGAATGCGTCAGGGGGCTCCACCTCGGCGGTTTCCGGTCCAGGCCATTGGGGCATCCAGACCATGCGTGGGGCTAAGGAGGTTCCGGGGGTGGCGTTGGTGGTGGCACAGGAAGTGCCCACGTCGTCGTGCATGGACGTACGCCATGGTCCTGCGGGCGTGGGCGAGGCGAGACACCGGATGCGCGAACAATTGCGTATCAGCGGGGTGTCCGAATCGGTCGTTGACGACGCCGTTCTGATCCTTTCCGAACTGCTCAGCAATGCCTGCCGACACGGCAGACCGCTGGGCGCGCGGGAGATCGGGGACGGAGAGATACGCGCCTCATGGCGCGTCGACAAGGCGGGGCGGCTGACGGTCGAGGTCACGGACGGGGGCGGACCCACCCGCCCGGTTCCGGCCACGCCCTCGGTCACCGCGCGCGGCGGTCGGGGGCTGAACATCATCAGCGCCCTGGCCCAGGACTGGGGTGTCCGGGACGGAGCGGCGGGTGAGGTCACCGTGTGGGTGGTCGTTGCCTGTGGGCCCCGGCACGAGGATTTCGCTACGCGCGTTGCACCCCCGGCGATCGACTTCAGCACGGCCTTCGACGAACTCGATTCCTGAAGGCATCCGGCTCGATTCCTGAGCACATCCGAGCAATATCGAGCAGTACCGGTCATCCGTACACAAGCGGCCGTCCGGGAGCGCACGCCGACCGTGCTCCCGGCCGCACCCCACCCGGTTCCGGCGGTACGAACGGCTAGGCTCGCGCCCAGACACCCGCCGTACCGCCGCAACCGGGAGACACCCACGATGGCCAAGAAGCGCCCCGCAGCGAAGACTGCAAAGCCGCAGCTCAACAACGGGGAGATCCCTGTGGTGGGCGCTCGCGAGCCCTGCCCCTGCGGATCCGGGCGCCGCTACAAGGCCTGCCACGGCGCAGCCGCGGCACACGCCGTCACCGAGCACGTGCGGCGCCCCTTCGAGGGCCTGCCGGGCGAGTGCGACTGGGTGGCGCTGCGCGAGCTCGTGCCCGCGGCCACCGTCCCGCTCACCCTCAAGGGCGGCCTGCCCGAGGGCGTCCCCTCCGTCTCGCTGGTGACCGTGCTGCCGATGGCGTGGCCGGCGCTGCGCCGCGAGGACGGCTCGGTCCTGCTCGGCCTCCAGAACGACTCGACCACCGGGGACCTCGGCCGCGACATGGCCGACACCCTGGAGCGCGCCCTCGCCACGGAGCCGGGCAACCCCGTCGCCGCCCGCCGGGTCCCCGCCGAGGGTCCGCGACTTCAGGATCTCCTCGACGCGGACGGCGTTTTCGAGCCGGTTGTGCACAGCGGGTTCGAATTCTGGATTCCGGACGCGGAGGGTGCCCAGAGCGCCTCCCCGGAGATCGCCGCCTCGCTGGAGCGCGCCAACGCGGCCGCCATCCCGACCGTCAAGCTCGCGGGCGTGGACGCCGCGTACTGGTGCGAGACTCCGGAGAAGAACCACCTGCGCTGGGTCATGCCGCACCCCGAGGAGAAGCTGCTCGACGCCCTCGCTCGGCTGCACGCGGCCGGGACGTCCTCGCTCGGCGAGGGCACCAAGCTCGTCGGTTCCTTCCGCGCGCACGGGCTGATGGTCCCCGTCTGGGACCTGCCCACCGGGGTCACGGCCGACGACGTGGAGAAGCCGGCCGCGGAGTTCGCGGAGCGGCTGGCCACCGCCCTGGCCACGGACACCCCGCTGACCACGGAGGAGCGCCGGGCTCGCGGCGGACTCACCAACCGCCAGGTGACGCTCAGCTGACGGGCGCCCACCCGCGGGTCCGGTGACCGGAGTCACAACTCCCGCTAATCGCCTGCAAATCGGTGTCTGAATATCAGAGATCGAATTTGCGAACAGGCGATCTCTTGTTACCGTTCTTGTAGCCCGGTCGCTGGTGCATCCCCCGTCGCCAGCGACCGGGCCCTTCCATTTCCGGCGGTGCTCAACCATCGCCCGGTGCCGGTGAGTTGCTCCCGGACCGCAGCAGCAGTGCCCCTTCATCATCCGGAACTGCAAACTCCGCTACGGCCGAGTATCCGTCGGGCGCCCCGACCGAGGCCTCCTTCGGCGTCTCGCACAGCCCCGGCTCGTCGCCCGCACCGAGGGCACAGCGGATCTGCACCGTGCGCCCCGCCGGCCCCATGACCGTCAGCACCGCGGCGAGGGCGCGCCCGCTCGTGTTGCGGTAATAACTGCGCCCCCAGGTCTGGCCCTCGCCGACCAGGACGCAGGTCTGCGCCTCCACTCCCTGCGGGGAGGACAGTTCGGGACCGCACCGGGAATCCGTACGCGGCTGCTCGGGCGGACCCGGTCGGGCCGGCGCGGCCGCGGGTGCCGACGTACCGGGCTGGTTGGAAGAGGACCGGCCGGAAGAGGACCGCCCGGAGGAAGAGTCGGCGAGACCGAGGACAGACAGCACCCCGCCGCCTTTCCCGTCGTCCTGACCGGCGAAATCCGGTCCGGCGATCGCCCCGGCGAGCGGGAGCGACAAGATGATCAGCACACCGGCGCCGATACCGATCAAGCGGAGATTCATTCGCCGAAGATAGCGACGCGGGAATGGGGCACGGAGATCCCCGCGCCCAATTCCCTTGGAAACTCGTCCTGCTGACACCCGTACGAGTGATCCGGCCGTGCTCCGTACGTCAGTACGCGAGCGTCAGTACGCCAGTCGGCTGCCGCCGCCGGAGGCCCCGGTGCTCGCCTCGACCAGGGCGTCCACGACCGCCTCGACCTCCGGCAGCCAGATGCCGCCGGCCTCCGCGGGCTCCCGCTCCCAGCGCACGTGGCCGCCGCCGGACGCGGTGGAGGGTGGCAGCAACAGGTAGCCGCCCTCGCCGTGGAAGCGCAGCGAGGAGGGCACGTGGTCCTTGGCGTAGAGGAGTTCGCCGAGGCGTTCCAGGGAGTACGGCGCCACCAGCAGCGACCACCGGGTCGGGGTCGCCACGATCGGCCCGAGCCGCATGCCCTGCGCGTCCAGGCGCACGACGGCGTGGGCGGCCGCGGCGGCGGGCAGGCTGACCGCGCACGGCGCGGCCCCGCCGGTGGCCAGCAGCACGGAGGCGGTGGGCCGGTTGGTCCACCACCAGGCCACCATCCGGGGGTCGGTGGTGGCCGCGAGCAGCCCGGGGTCGAAGGGGTGCGCGCCGGGCACGACGCAGTCGGGGTCGGGGCAGGCGCACCGCGCGCTGTCGGTGCCGGAGCGTCCGACGCCCGGCAGCACGGGCCACTGCCAGGCGGTGGCGCAGGTCAGCGCCGCGTCGAGGAGGGGGAGAGCGGACGGATCGCTCTGCCGCGGGGCGGGGCGCAGGGATTGCAAGCGATTACGGAGCCGCTGGAGACGCCTTCCGAGGATCTCGCGCATGAGCGCTCGTTCCTTTCCGTTGAACGCCGAGGGCCACATCACACCATGTGAGCGGTGTTTCACCACACGTACACGTTTCGCGTCACTGTCCGCCTGAAGCAGGTTCACACGGTTCGTGCAGTTTCTTACGGGTCCATGGAACGTCCGGCGCGGGCCGTACGCGACCCGCAAGGGCGCCGAGACCGGCTGCCGCCGCCTAGGACGACGGGCCGCGCCGGGCGGTTCCCGGCAGGTGCCCGGCGGGTGCCGGAAGGGTGCCGGGCTGCGCCAACTGTCCCCGGGCACCACCGATTACGTACCCGGGCCCACTCAGGAGCCCGCCCAGTCGACCGCAAAAACCGTCTGCTTCCGGCTTTTTCCGGCCAAGTTCTAGCCTTGGCCGGACAGTGAGTTGTCGTCCCACAGACACCAGGATTCCCACCTGGGCAATGCTGGACATCGCTCCTCGTCTGCGTGTAGATGTGGATTCATTGATAGCGGCGCAGCACGATCTGGGGGTTTGCGATGCTATATGGCGAATCGCACCAGCTGGAAAGGCGGACGCCATGAGCGCCCCGCATCTGCCGAAAGTGGCTGGAATCGATCCAGCGGTCACCACGTCCCCGCACACTGCGGCGCCCGTGCCCGCACGCACCGCGCCCGCTCCGGCGCCCGCTCCGGCGCCGGCACCGGCTCCGGCACCGGCACCGGCACCGGCACCGGCACCGGCCGCGAGCACGCTCATCCAGGACCGGCTGGCGGGCATGGTCTCCGATCTCACCACGCTCCACGAACTCACCGAACGCCTCGCCCGCGCCAGTGACCTCGCCTCCTCGCTCCAGGAGTTCCTGCGCGCCGGAGCCGCCCTCGTCGGCGCCCGCCGCGGCCTGGTCGTCCTGGAGCCCTCCGACGGCCTCGGTCCCAGTACGACGATCGGCCTGGGGCTCGGCCGCGCCGACCTCGGTCACATCGAGACCGTGCCGCGCAGCGCCACCTCGTACGGCCGCATCCTCGACGGGCTGCCCGACGCGCAGGGCGGCTCCGAGGTGTTTCCCGAACCGGGCGCGGCCCCGGGGGCGGGGGGCCACGGAAGCCCCGTGGACCCGCGCCACCGCGAGGTCGCCGCCCGCCTCGGCTACGCCGCGAGCTACGCCCTGCCGCTGACCGCCGAAGCGACCGGGCGGCTCGGCGCGGCCGTCTGGCTCTACGACGAGCAGGCCGAGCCCGGCGACCGCCAGCGCGACCTGGCCGGGCTGTACGTACGGCACGCCGGCGAGCACCTGGCCCGGATGCTGGAGGTCGAGCGCTCCCGCTCGCGCCTGGCCACCGTCGCCGAGGAACTGCTGCCCAGCCGGCTGCCCCGGGTCACCGGGGTCCAGCTCGCCGCCCGCCACCACACCGGCCCGCGCGGCGGCGGCGACTGGTACGACGCACTGCCGCTGCCCGAGGGCGCGCTGGGGCTGGCCGTCGGCTCCGTCACCGGATCCGGACCGAGCGCCGTCGCCGCGATGGGCCGGCTGCGGGCGTCGCTGCGGGCGTACGCCGTCATGGAGGGCGAGGATCCGGTCGCGGTCCTGTCCGACCTGGAACTGCTGATGCGGCTGACCGAGCCGGCGCGCTCGGCGACCGCGCTCTTCGCCTACTGCGAGCCCGCGCAGCGGAAGGTCATCCTGGCCGGGGCCGGACACACCCCGCCGCTGCTGATCGGCGAGCGGCGCACCGAGTACGTGGAGACCACGCTCTCCGCGCCGCTGGGGATGCTGTCGTGCTGGGAGGCCCCGAGCGTGGAGGTCGAGCCGGCGCCGGGAGAAACGGTGCTGCTGTACACGGACGGCCTGTTGCGGCGTACCGGGGACCCGATGGACCGGGCCTACGCGCGGCTGCACGCCGCGGCCGCGGGAGCGCCCCGCGGTGTCCGCGAGGATCCGGCCGCCCTGTGCGAGCACATCCTGCGGACCGTGCTGCCCGAAGGGGAGGTGGACGCCGGGACCGGGACCGGGACCGGAACTGACGCCGAGGAGGACATCGTTCTGCTTGCCGCCCGTTTTGACTGATTTGTCACATCGCGCTCCGGTGCCTTCCGCTCACACATACGATGGATGAGGTCCGTACCCGGTCCTTGCATGTCGTAGCAGCTGAGGAGAAGACGTGGCTGACGAGCTCACCCCGGAGACCCCGGAAGAAGAGCAGCCCAAGAAGACGCACAAGCAGCGCAAGAACGGGCTGTATCCGGGCGTCAGCGACGAACTCGCCGAGAGCATGCGCACCGGCTGGGCCGACACGGAGCTGCACGGGCTGGAGCCGATCGCCCAGGCCGCGCACACCGCCGACCGCCGCGCCGCGCTGTCCGCGCGCTTCCCCGGCGAGCGCCTCGTCGTCCCCGCGGGCCGGCTGAAGACCCGCTCGAACGACACCGAGTACCCCTACCGCGCGTCCACCGAGTACGCGTACCTCACCGGCGACCAGACCGAGAACGGCGTCCTGGTCCTGGAGCCCGCGGGCTCCACCGGTCACACGGCCACCGTCTACCTGCTGCCCCGCTCCAACCGGGAGAACGGCGAGTTCTGGCTGTCCGGCCAGGGCGAGCTGTGGGTCGGCCGGCGCCACTCGCTCACCGAGGCCGAGCAGCTCCTGGGCATCCCCGCCAAGGACGTCCGCGAGCTGCCCGAGGCGCTCACCGAGGCCACCGGCCCGGTCCGCGCCGTGCGCGGCCACGACGCCCTCATCGAGAAGGCCCTGACCGACAAGGTCACCGCCGAGCGCGACGAGGAACTGCGCGTCTACCTCTCCGAGGCCCGCGCCGTGAAGGACGAGTTCGAGATCGGCGAGCTGCAGAAGGCCGTCGACTCCACCGTCCGCGGCTTCGAGGACGTCGTGAAGGTCCTCGACAAGGCGGAGGCCACCTCCGAGCGCTACATCGAGGGCACCTTCTTCCTGCGCGCCCGCGTCGAGGGCAACGACGTCGGCTACGGCTCCATCTGCGCCGCCGGCCCGCACGCCTGCACGCTGCACTGGGTCCGCAACGACGGCGACGTCCGCTCCGGCGACCTGCTGCTGCTCGACGCCGGTGTGGAGACCCACTCCCTCTACACCGCCGACGTCACGCGCACGCTGCCGATCAACGGCACGTACACCGACATCCAGCGCAAGATCTACGACGCCGTGTACGAGTCCCAGGAAGCCGGCATTGCCGCCGTCAAGCCGGGCGCGAAGTTCCGCGACTTCCACGACGCCTCCCAGCACGTGCTGGCCGAGAAGCTCGTCGAGTGGGGCCTGCTGGAAGGTCCGGTCGAGCGCGTCCTGGAGCTCGGACTCCAGCGCCGCTGGACCCTGCACGGCACCGGGCACATGCTCGGCATGGACGTCCACGACTGCGCCGCCGCGCGCACCGAGGCGTACGTCGACGGCACGCTGGAGCCGGGCATGTGTCTGACCGTCGAGCCCGGGCTGTACTTCCAGGCCGACGACCTGACCGTGCCCGAGGAGTACCGCGGCGTCGGCGTCCGGATCGAGGACGACATCCTGGTCACCGAAGACGGCAACCGGAACATGTCGGCCGGGCTGCCGCGCACCTCGGTCGAAGTCGAGGCGTGGATGGCGCGCCTGAAGGGCTGACCGACCCGCGCCCGACCGACTGCGCCCGGCCGACTGCGCCCGAGCGCAACGCCGATGGGCGGGATCCCTTGCGGGGTCCCGCCCATCGGCGTACTAAGAGACCTTCAGCAGCGCTCCCTCGCGCCACTTGAGGATCTTGTCGAAGCTGACCACCGCGCCGCTGCCCGGCCGGTTGCGGAACCGCACGTGGTCCGCGAGCTCCGCGATCAGCCACAGGCCCCGGCCGTGCTCCCGCGATGTCTCCGGATGCCCCGGGGGACCGGCCTGCCCGGGTCCGCCCCCGGCTCTCGTGTCGGCCGCGGCCGAATCGGGCGGGAAGCCGGGACCCGAGTCGGTCACCTCGATCCGGCAGCAGTCCCCGTCCAGGTACGCCGTCACGCGGTACGCCGCGCAGGCCTCCTGACCGGCTTCCGTGCCGTCCCGCCCGCCGTCGGTCGCCGGACCCCCGTGCTCCACCGCGTTCGCGCACGCCTCGCTCAGCGCCACCGACAGGTCGAAGGAGATGTCAGGGTCCACCCCTGCGGTCTCCATCGTCCCGAGCAGCAGCCGCCTGGCCAGCGGCACGCTCGCTGCTTCGCGCCTCAAGTGGAGAGACCACCAGATGCTCATACGGTTACCTATTGCCGCCCGTGGCGGGGGGTAAGCCCCCGGCGGCGCTCGCAGCCCTCATTCGGCCGATGCGGCGCTCCCGAGTGGCGGTGTATGCGGCGGTATGGGGCGGGCGGGACGGCTGGGCCGCCGCTCGCCGCCCTCCTGCCTGGAGCGGCCGTGGAGCGGAATCCGAGGCGCCTTCCGGAACCTGCCGTATGAAGCGCCTAAGCGCAGTGCGATGATGGCCCGGCCATGACTGCCCCCCACGCGACGCAGGCCGGAGCCGGCCTCCGACTGATCCGGGCCGCGGTGTTCACCGCGGTCTGTGTCGTGCTGTCCGCGGCCGGGCACGCTTTGGCATCCTGCGCCACCGTGCCCTGGTGGGCCCTCGGCATCGGCTTCCTCGCCGTCTTCGCGGTCGCGGCCCCGCTCGCGGGACGCCGTCGCTCGCTGCCCGGCATCGCCGCCGGGCTCGCGGCCGGACAGCTCGGGCTGCACGCGGTGTTCGGCCTCGGCCAGCACGGCGCGGCGGCCTCCGCCTCGGCGTCTCCGGCCGACACCTCGCTCGCGGCGCTGGCGGCCCAACTGGTGTGCGGGGGCAATTCCGTACCGCTCAGTCCGGCCGACGCCCGGCAGATCCTGGAGACCGCCGGCCTGGACCCGGCCACCCTGGCCGCGCAGGCCCAGGCACAGGGGCACTTGGCCCACGCCCACATGGCGGAGGCCGCGGCGCAGCCCGCTACCGGTCTGTTCAGCCCGGCCATGCTGCTCGGCCACCTGCTGGCAGCGCTCGCGGCCGGCTGGCTGATGGGACGCGGCGACGCCGCGCTCTTCCGCCTCGTGGAGCTGTCCCGGCTCTCCGCCGAAGCCGATCCGGTACGTCCGCTGCGCGCCGCGCTGGCATACGTACGGGCGCTCGGCGCCGGGCTCGCGGGTACGCCCGCCCGTGCCCCGCGGGCCTCGCGGACCGCGGCCGGCCCCGCCGCCCACACCGGCCGGGAGGCGCTCCAGCACACGGTCATCAGGCGCGGGCCGCCCGTGGCGCTCGCCCTCGCAGCCTGACGCGGCACCCTCGACTCCCCGGGACACACGACGGGAGCACCGGTGCCGCGAACTCCGCGCGCGCCGTGTGCGCGGAGCCTCCCGTCACCACTGCTTCCGTGGAGTGTTTCTGCCATGAAGACCTCTCGCGTCTCCATCGCCGCCGCCATCGCCGCCGGCTCCGTCCTCCTCCTCTCCGGCACCGCCTTCGCCCACGTCGGCGTGCAGCCCGGCGAGGCCACCAAGGGCGGCTACGCGACGATCAACTTCAAGGTCCCCAACGAGCGCGACAACGCGTCGACCACGCAGCTGGAGGTCAACTTCCCGGCTGACCAGCCGCTCTCGTCCGTCATGCCGCAGGACGTTCCCGGCTGGACCGTGACGGTCGAGAAGAGCAAGCTCGACAAGCCGCTCACCGTGCACGGCAAGCAGATCAACGAGGCCGTCACCAAGGTGACCTGGTCCGGCGGCAAGATCGAGCCCGGCAAGTTCCAGCAGTTCCCGCTCTCCATCGGCAAGCTGCCCGACAACGTCGACCAGATGGTCTTCAAGGCGATCCAGACCTACGACAACAACGAGGTCGTCCGCTGGATCGAGGAGACCAAGCCGGGCGCCGCGGAGCCGCAGAACCCGGCGCCCGTCCTGAAGCTGACCGCCGCGCCCGCCACGGGCGGCGACCACCACGACGACGGTGCCAAGAACGACGACGGTGCCAAGAACGACGACGGTGCCAAGAACGCCGACAAGGGTCACGACGAGGCCGCCGAGAGCGGTTCCGACACGACCGCGCGTGCCCTCGGCATCACCGGGATCGTCGTCGGCCTCGCCGGTGTGGCCTTCGGCGTCGCCTCGCGCCGCCGCGCCTCCTGACCTGCCACGCCCGCACGCCCGCAGGCCCGCCCGATCGCGGCGCCCGCGGACCGTCCGTACCAACCCCGATCCCAGGGACATCTCTTCATGCGCACCACACGTGTGACGGTCGCCGCCCTCGTGGCAGCGGCCGCCCTCACCCTCACCGCCTGCGGCGGTGAGCCGGCTCCGGCCAACTCGGTCAAGCAGATCAGCGGAGGCCAGGCCAAGGCCGGCTCCGCAACCCTGCTCGACCGCCCGTTCGACAAGCCGGAACTGGTCCTCACCGACACCACCGGCAAGCCGTGGAACCTGCGCGAGCAGACCAAGGGCAGGCCGACGCTCATCTATTTCGGCTACACCAACTGCCCCGATGTCTGCCCGCTGACGATGAGCAACATCGCCGTCGCCAAGAAGGCGCTCCCGAAGGCCGACCAGGACAAGCTCCAGGTCGTCTTCGTCACCACCGACCCCGACCGGGACACTCCCGAATCCCTCGGCTCGTGGCTCAAGGCCCAGGACCCGTCCTTCGTCGGACTGACCGGGGACTTCGCCACCATCCAGGCCGCCGCACGCAAGCTCGGCATCGGTATCGAGGCCGCCAAGAAGGAGGCCGACGGCGGCGTCGTCTCCATGCACGGCGCCCAGGTCATCGCGTTCTCGCCCAAGACGGACGAGGGCTACGTCCTCTACGGCGAGGGCACCACCGTCGATGACTACACCAAGGACCTGCCGAAGATCGTCAAGGGAGAGAACCCGTGAACGCCCGCACCACCCGCACCCTCGCCGCCGCCCTCTCCCTGACGGCAGCGCTCGCCATGTCCGGCTGTTCCTCGGACGGCGGGGACTCCGGCGGCAAGCCGAAGCTCTCGGTCAGCGGCGCCTTCATGCCCCAGCCGGTCAACGACAAGATGGCCGGCGCGTTCATGGTCATCAAGAACGACTCCAAGACGGCCGACAAGCTCACCGGCGTCACCAGCACGCTCTCCGACGATCTGCAGATCCACGAGACCAAGGACCAGAAGATGCAGCAGGTCCAGTCCATGGACGTGCCTGCCAACGGCGAGCTGAGGCTGGAGCGCGGCGGCAGCCACGTCATGTTCATGGGGCTCAAGAGCACCCCGAAGGTCGGCGACAAGGTCACCGTCGAGCTCCGCTTCGAGAAGACCGCCCCCGTGAAGGTCGAGCTGGACGTCAAGGAGCGGACGTACAACGCCCAGACGCCGACATCCACCGACGGCACCGCCCACTGACGGACCGAGGGACTGACACGCCATGACGGCCACCGCCCCATCCGCGGCCCGCGTCCACGCCACGGCACTCCTGCCGCGGCTCACGCTGGTCCTCGCAGCCCTGCTGGCAACCCTGTTCGCCGTGGCCACCCCGGCCTCGGCGCACGCCGCACTCACCGCGAGCGACCCCAAGGACGGGGCGGTGGTCGCCACGGCCCCCGCCCAGGTCACCCTCTCCTTCTCGGAGCAGGTCGCCATGGGTAACGACTCCATCCGCGTCCTGGACCCCCAGGGCAAGCGCATCGACACCGGCGAACTGCGCGACATGTGCAGCGGATCCACCATCCGCTACGGCACCGCCCTGCACACCGGCCTGCCCAACGGCACCTACACCGTGGCCTGGCAGGCCGTCTCCGCCGACAGCCATCCCGTCGCCGGTGCCTTCACCTTCTCCATCGGCGCCCCCTCCGCCACCGCCGTGAGCCTGCCCGCGCAGACCGCGGGGGACGGACCCGTCGCCATCGCCTACGACATCGCGCGGTACGCCGCGTACGCCGGCTTCGCCGTCCTCGTCGGCGGAGCGGCGTTCATCCTGGTGTGCTGGCGCCGGGGCGCCGCCGAGCGGTCGCTGCAGCGGCTGGTCGTACGGGCCTGGGTCACCCTCACCGTCGCCACCCTCGCGATGCTGATGCTGCGCAACCCGTACACGGGGTCCGGGAAGTTCGCCGACGCCTTCGACCTCGACGGGCTCAAGGCCGTCCTGGAGACCAAGTCCGGCGCCTCGCTCGTCTCCCGGCTGCTCCTGCTCGGCGCCGCCGCGCTCTTCATCGCCGTCCTGTTCGGCGCCTACGCGCGGCGGCAGCAGGCCGACAGGAGCGCTGAGGACACCAAGGCCGACAGCGACCTCGTCTTCGGCCTCGCCATCGGCGGGACCGTCGTCGCGGGCGGCATCGCCGCCACCTGGGCCCTGTCCGAGCACGCCTCCACCGGCATCCAGCCGGGTATCGCCATGCCCGTCGACATCCTTCACCTGCTGGCCGTCGCCACCTGGCTCGGCGGACTCACGGCGCTGCTCGTCGCCCTGCACAAGGCCCCCGGGATCGAGCGCGAGGCCATCCGGCGCTTCTCCGCCGTCGCTTTCACCAGCGTGATCGTCCTCGCCGCGACCGGGACCTACCAGGCCTGGCGCCAGATCGGAACCTGGTCCGCCCTCACCGGTACGGGGTACGGGCAGCTCCTGCTCGTCAAGGTCGGCCTGGTCGCCGTACTCCTCTCCGTCGCCTACCTCTCCCGCACCTGGACCGGGCGGCTCGCCGAGGCCCCCGCCGTGGAGGCAGCCAAGGGGACCAAGGCGGCCAAGACCGCCAAGGTCGTCGCGCAGCGCGATGTTTCACGTGAAACACAGCCGGTCGGCGTCGGCGGCACCGGTGCGGGCGGGGGCGATCCCAAGCGGGCCGCGCAGCTCGCCCGACAGCAGGCCGCCCAGGACAACGCGCGCGAGAAGCAGGCGCGCGACGCCGATCCGGACCGCGCCGGCCTGCGCCGCTCCGTCCTCGCCGAGGCGGGTGTGGCCGTCGTCCTGCTGGCCGTCACCACCATCCTCACCAGTACCGAACCCGGCCGGGCCGCGGAGTTGGAGGCCGGGCGGGGTTCCAACGCCACCGCCGTACCCAACCGGGCCATCAAGGTCACTCTGCCCTTCGACACGGGTGGCCAGAACGGCAAGGGCTCCGTCCGGGTCGAGCTCGACCCGGGCCGCGTCGGGGCCAACAGCCTCCACGTGTGGGCCGACACCCCCGACGGCAAGCCCCTCGACCTCCCCGAGGTGAAGGTCTCCTTCACCCTCCCGACCAAGGACATCGGTCCCCTGCCGGTCGTGCCCGAACACGCCGCGCCCGGGCACTGGAGTGCGTCAGGCGTCCAGTTGCCGCTGGCTGGCGACTGGCGGATCGACGTGACCGTCCGTACCTCCGACATCGACCAGACGACCGTGCAGAAGAACGTGAAGATCGGCTGACCAGCGTGACCGAGAGCACCCCCGACATCGAGATCTCCCGCCGCCGTCTGCTGGGCACCGTCGGCGCCGCGGGCGCCGCCGGGCTGGCACTCGGCGCCACCGGCGGCGCCCTCGTCCACGCCGCCGTCGCGGAATCCGGGACGGGCACCCCGGGCGCCGCCGGGAGCCTCGGCTCCCTCGGCGCGACCCAGGTCGCGTTCCACGCAGACCACCAGCCCGGCATCACCACCCCCCTCCAGGCCAAGGGCCACGTCCTCGCCTTCGACCTGGCGCCGGGCGCCGGGCGCACCGAGGCCGCCGCCCTGATGCGCCGCTGGTCCGATACCGCCCGCCGGCTCATGGCGGGAGAGACCGCGCCCACCTCCGACACCGGCATCGCCCTCGACGCCGGGCCCTCGTCCCTCACCGTCACCTTCGGCTTCGGGCACTCCTTCTTCGAGCGCACCGGCCTCGCCGCCCGCCGCCCCACGGCCCTCGACCCGCTGCCGGACTTCTCCTCGGACCGGCTCGACGCCCAGCGCAGCAACGGCGACCTGTGGGTCCAGATCGGCGCCAACGACGGGCTCGTCGCGTTCCACGCACTGCGGGCCCTGCAGAAGGACGCCGGGGATGCCGCGCGCCCGCGCTGGTCGATGAACGGCTTCAACCGGTCCCCCGGCGCCACCGCGGCCCCCATGACCGCCCGCAACCTGATGGGCCAGATCGACGGCACGGGCAATCCCAAGCCCGCCGACCCCGACTTCGACAAGCGGATCTTCGTGCAGGGCGCCGGCCCCGGACCCGCCGAGCACGCGTGGATGGCCGGGGGCTCGTACGCCGTCGTACGCCGTATCCGCATGCTCCTCGACAGCTGGGAGCAGCAGACCCTTGCCCAGCAGGAGCAGGTCATCGGCCGGACCAAGGCCACCGGCGCCCCGCTGACCGGCGGCAGCGAGACCACCGCGATGGGCCTCGACAAGATCGGCTCCGACGGCAAGCCGGTCATCCCGTCCAACGCGCACGCCCGGATCGCGGCCCCGGCACAGAACGGCGGGGCCGCCATGCTCCGACGGCCCTTCTCCTTCCACGACGGGATCGCCCCGGACGGCGCCCCCGACGCGGGGCTCCTCTTCATCTGCTGGCAGGCCGACCCGCTGCGGGGCTTCGTCCCCGTCCAGCGCAAGCTCGACCGGGGCGATGCGCTGTCGGAGTTCATCCGGCACGAGTCCAGCGGCCTGTACGCCGTGCCGCCCGGCGCACGCGCCGGGGAGTACGTGGGGCAGCGGCTGCTCGAAGGATGAACGGCCCCGCGGCGGCCGGTACCCCGGCATTAGGCTGATCACATGTCGGCCACTCGCTTCACCTATCTCGGCCCCGAGGGCACGTTCACCGAAGCCGCCCTCCGCACACTCCCGGAAGCCGCGACCCGGGAGCTCGTCCCGATGGTGTCGGTCCCGGCCGCCCTGGACGCCGTACGCAACGGCGAAGCCGCGGCCGCGCTGGTGCCGATCGAGAACTCGGTGGAGGGCGGGGTCACCGCCACCCTCGACGAGCTCGCCTCCGGTGAACCGCTGATGATCTACCGCGAGGTGCTGCTCCCGATCGCGTTCGCGCTGCTGGTGCGGCCCGGGACGAAGCTGTCGGACGTCAAGACCGTCACCGGGCACCCGGTCGCGCAGCCACAGGTCCGCAACTGGCTGCGGGCGAACCTGCCCGACGCGGTGTGGGAGTCGGCCGCCTCCAACGCGGACGGAGCCCGGCTGGTGCAGGAGGGCAGGTTCGACGCCGCCTTCGCGGGCGAGTTCGCCGCGGCCACCTACGGGCTCGTCCCGCTGGTGACCGAGATCCACGACGCGGAGAACGCCGAGACCCGCTTCGTGCTCGTCGGGCGCCCGGCCCGGCCGGCCGCACCGACCGGCGCAGACAAGACCTCCGTGGTGCTGTGGCTCGGCGACGACCACCCCGGTGCCCTGCTGGAGCTGCTCCAGGAGTTCGCCGTACGCGGGGTGAACCTGATGCTGATCCAGTCCCGGCCCACGGGTGAGGGCATCGGCAACTACTGCTTCGCCGTCGACGCCGAGGGGCACATCTCGGACCGCCGGGTCAGCGAGGCCCTCATGGGTCTGAAGCGCACTTGTCCCCAGGTGCGCTTCCTCGGCTCGTACCCGCGCGCCGGTGTCGCCCGGGGTGACGTCCGCGCGCCGCGGCCGGGCACCTCCGACGGCGACTTCACGGCCGCCTCCGACTGGCTGACACGCTGCCTCGACGGCCGCGCGTAGGGATCCGTCCACTGTCCACAGAGTTATCCACAGGCCGAGGGTCGCGCCTGGGGACAAGTCGACAGAGTCGCGCGACAAGGTCGACATATCGGCCGGGGGGCCGGGTTTCGCGCTGGGGAGCGGGAGGTGAACGGCGTCACCTCTGTATCGCCGATCAACTCTTTGGGGCGAGTCATTCCCACCCGAATGAGTGTGTGAGGGTGGTTTGAACGCTGATTGACCCTGGCCGCCCCCTGGGCGGGATGGATCTATTTCCGTGTCCACAGATCCGGCGCACAGCCTGTGGATAAGATGCCCCCGCCGGGAATTCCTGTGGACAAGACCGGCTCTCCAGTCCTGCTCAGGGGGTGCCCGATCCCTGACGCCATGCCCGCTTTTCGGGGAATGGGGCCGCTTTTATCGGCCTTCCCGGAACGGCAGCCCCCAGCCGTCTGCGAGACGTTTTCGATTTGCCGCAATTGGGACATAGTGGCACGCAGCGTGATATCGGTGTGATCCCAGGAAGCCCCGCCCGGTAGCCTGGAGGAGTGATTGACCTCCGGCTGCTCCGTGATGACCCTGACCGTGTCCGCGCCTCGCAGCGCGCCCGTGGAGAGGACGTCGGCCTCGTCGACGCGCTGCTCTCCGCCGACGAGCGCCGCAGGTCCTCCGGCATGCGCTTCGACGAACTGCGCAATGAGCAGAAGACGCTCGGCAAGCTGATCCCGAAGGCCTCTCCGGAGGAGCGGGCCGAGCTGCTGAAGAAGGCCGACCAGCTCAAGCAGGACGTCAAGGCCGCCGAGGCCGAGCAGAACGAAGCCGACGAGGCTGCCAAGCAGCTCCTGCTCCAGCTGGGCAACATCGTTCACGAGGACGTGCCCGTCGGCGGCGAGGAGGACTTCACCGTCCTGGAGACGCACGGCACCATCCGCGACTTCGGCGCCGAGGGCTTCGAGCCCAAGGACCACTTGGAGCTCGGCGAGTCGCTCGGCGCCATCGACGTCGAGCGCGGCGCCAAGGTGTCGGGCTCGCGCTTCTACTACCTCACCGGTGTGGGCGCGCTGCTGGAGCTGGCGCTGGTCAACGCGGCGATCGCGCAGGCCACCGAGGCCGGATTCATCCCGATGCTGACCCCGGCGCTGGTCCGCCCGCGCGCCATGGAGGGCACCGGCTTCCTCGGCCAGGCCGCGGAGAACGTGTACCACCTGGAGAAGGACGACTATTACCTGGTCGGCACCTCCGAGGTTCCGCTCGCCGCGTACCACATGGACGAGATCATCGACGTGGACAAGCTCCCGCTGCGGTACGCCGGCTTCTCGCCGTGCTTCCGCCGCGAGGCCGGTACGTACGGCAAGGACACCCGCGGCATCTTCCGCGTCCACCAGTTCGACAAGGTCGAGATGTTCTCGTACGTCGCGCCGGAGGAGGCCGAGGCCGAGCACAAGCGCCTCCTGGACTGGGAGAAGCAGTGGCTGACCAGCCTGGAGCTGCCGTTCCAGGTGATCGACGTCGCCACCGGTGACCTGGGCTCCTCCGCCTCGCGCAAGTTCGACTGCGAGGCCTGGATCCCCACCCAGGGCAAGTACCGCGAACTGACCTCCGCGTCGAACTGCGACGGATTCCAGGCCCGCCGCCTGTCGATCCGCTACCGCGACGGCAAGAAGACCCAGCCGCTGTCGACGCTGAACGGCACGCTGTGCGCCGTCCCGCGCACCATCGTCGCCATCCTGGAGAACCACCAGCAGGCCGACGGCACCGTCCGCGTTCCCCCCGTGCTCCGCCCGTACCTGGGCGGCCGCGAATTCCTGGAGCCGATCACCAAGTGAGCCCGGCCCCGTTCCCGTACAAGCTCGTCGCGACCGATCTCGACGGCACGCTGCTGCGTGGCGACGACACCGTCTCCGAACGCACCCGTGAGGCTCTCGTCGCGGCCACCGCGGCGGGTGCGGCGCACATCATCGTCACCGGACGTGCCGTGCCCTGGACCCGGCACGTCCTCGACGACCTCGGCTACAAGGGGATCGCTGTCTGCGGGCAGGGTGCGCAGGTCTACGACGCGGGCGCGCACCGGCTGCTGACCTCGGTGACGCTGGACCGGCAGCTCGCCGGTCTGGCGCTGTCGAAGCTGGAGGCCGAGGTGGGCCCGCTCGCCCTGGCCGCCAGCCGGGACGGGGTGGACGGCGAGGTCCTGTTCGGGCCCGGATACCAGGTGCAGGAGGGCCTTCCGGCCATATACCTGGACGACACCGCCGCGGTGTGGACGGCTCCGCTGAACAAGCTGTACATCCAGCACCCGACCCTGGACGACGACGCTCTGGTCAAGGTGGCCCGGGAGACCGTGGGCAGCCTGGTGGACATCGTGATGGCCGGTCCCGGCATCGTGGAGATCCTGCCGCTGGGGCTGACCAAGGCGACCGGACTCTCGCTGGCCGCGCGCCGGTTGGGAGTGAAGGCGGCGGAGACGATCGCCTTCGGCGACATGCCCAATGACATCCCGATGTTCGGCTGGGCCGCGCACGGGGTGGCGATGGCCAATGCCCACCCGGAGCTGAAGGCGGTGGCCGACGAGGTGACGACCTCCAACGAGGAGGACGGCATCGCGGTGGTGCTGGAGCGTCTGCTGGGCTCCGCCTAGCACGCGAAACGTACGAGAGGTCCGGGGCAGCCCGCGCCGCAAGGCGCGCTCGAAGTGGCTGCCCCGGACCTTTTGTTGCTCCCCGCACCACCCACTCTGCCCCGCACGCAATCCCCGTACCAGCGATTTTCCGCGCGGTGGCCGCGGCTATGTTTCACGTGAAACACGAGCGGGGCGCCCGTGCGGGTGCGGATGCCGGGTGAGCGGCCAGGCGAGCAGACCGACGGCGAGCGAGATGGCGTGGCCGAGGTCGGTGAAGGTACCGCCGGTGACGAGCGGGAGCCCGAAGAAGGCAACGGCTCCGGCGAGGTAGAACCATCTCCACGGGCCGGGGAGCCGGTAGGTCAGGACGCCTACGGCGGCGGCGAGTCCGTAGCTGACTCCGATGTCGACGACGTGGACCATGCTGCGCGGGGCGCGGTGGTCCTGGATGGCCATCAGGACCATCTTCTGGCTGATCAAGGTGGCCGTGATGTGGGCGGTGGCCACGATCAGGAGCCAGCGCAGCGTGCCGAGCCAGCGTTCGACGGGGGCGTGGAAGAGCTCGAAGAGCACGGCGTAGAGGGCGAGCGAGGCCGGGTTCTCGATCCAGAAGGCGCTGGAGAGCAGGGTCCGGAGGGGGTGTTTGGCGAGTTCGTGGATGTTGCTGCTGTTGCGGTGGAGCAGGACGCTTTCGAGGTGGTCGGGTGCGATCACGACGACGATGCTGGTGATGGCGATGATCAGCAGCCAGATGTGCGTGCCGGGCGTGGACCGTATCCAGGACCGCACGGGCCTGGACGGCTCGGGCTCGGGGGGCTCCATCATGCACTGATGATGACGTGCGCGACTGTGCCCCGCCTGGCCGGGTGGGCCGGGCGGGGCAGGGCGTGGGAAGGGGGTGCGGCGGGGTCCTACTCCTCGCCCGCCAGCGTGAGGCGGCGCAGCTTCTGGCCGGCGTAGACGGTGGCGCCGACGGTGACCGTGACGAGCAGGACCACGGCGGTGGGCAGGCCGACGCTGGCGTCCACGTACCCCTCGCCGGCGATCTTCTCCGCGAGGGTGAGGGCCCACTGCTGGACGCTGAGGGTCTTGGCGCCGTTGACGAGGCTGCCGAAGAGCGACTCCCAGATCAGGGCGTAGACCAGACCGAAGACGACGGCGTGCCGGCTGACGGTGCCCAGCAGCAGGAAGAGCGCGCTGTAGGCGATGGAGGCGACGACCGCGGCGACGGCGTAGGCCACGGCGATCTGCTGGCCGTTGCCGTTGAGGATGAAGCCGGCGATCAGCGTGGGGATGGCGGAGAAGGCCATCGTGATGGCGATCGCGACGATCAGCTTGGTCATGATGATCGTCGGGCGCTTCACCGGCTTGGAGAGCAGGTAGACGATCGAGCCGTCGTCGATCTCCGGGCCGATGGCTCCGGTACCGGCGATCACGCCGATCAACGGGACCATGGTGGCGAGGGCGAAGCCGCCGAGGAGGTCGGCCGCGACCTTGTCGTCCAGGCCGGTGAAGGCGCGGACGGCGACGGAGATGACGATCAGCAGGACGGGCAGCGCGCAGAGGATCAACGCGCGGCGGCGGCCGAGCAGGGCCCGGTAGGTGAGCCGGGCGACGGTGGGGTTGTACATGGTTGCCAGCTCCTTCAGGCCGCGACGAGGTAGGAGAAGACCGACTCGAGGGACTCGTCGGAAGGCGAGACCGTCAGCAGCCGGATGCCCTGCGCGCGGGCGACCCGCGGCAGCAGCTCGGTGAAGCGCCCGAAATCGACGGCCTGGATCCGCAGGACGCCTTCCTTCAGGTCGACTTCGATGCCGGCCGTGGACGGGTCGGCGATCAGGGCCGCGGCGAGTGCCCGGTCGTCGGAGGAGCGGACCAGGTAGCGGTGCGGGCGGTCCGTCATCAGGCGGCGGATCTTGCGGTAGTCGCCGGAGGCCGCGTGCCGGCCGGCGACGACCACCTCGATGTGGGAGGCCAGCTGCTCGACCTCCTCCAGGATGTGGGAGGAGAACAGGACGGTGCGGCCCTCGTCGCCCATGCGCCGCAGCAGCTCCATGAGCTGCATGCGCTGGCGCGGGTCCATGCCGTTGAAGGGCTCGTCGAGCAGGAGCACGGACGGGTCGTGGACGAGGGCGGAGGCCATCTTCACGCGCTGGCGCATGCCCTTGGAGTACGTCGAGATCTTGCGGTCCTGGGCGTACTCCATCTCGACGGTGGCCAGGGCCCGCTGGGCGGCCGCGTCGTCGAGGCCGTGGAGTTCGGCGTTGGCGACGACGAACTCCCGGCCGGTGAGGAAGTCGTACATGGCCTCGCGCTCGGGCACGACGCCGATCTGCTTGTAGACCTGCTCGTTGCGCCAGATCTGCGTCCCGTCGAGGGTGACGGTGCCGGTGGAGGGGGCGAGGAAGCCACCCATCATGTTGATGAGTGTGGACTTGCCTGCGCCGTTGGGGCCGAGGAGCCCGGTGACGCCGGGTCCGATGCGCATGGTGACGTCGTTGACGGCGACGACGTTGCCGAACCAGCGCGAGGCGTGGTCGATGTCGATGATGGTCACAGCCCGGCCTTCCGGTAGCGGGCCATCAGGGCGGCGTAGGAGCCGGCGATGAGGCCGAGGATGACGAGCAGGTAGACCACACCGGTGGCGGCCGAGGGGCCCGTGCCGCCGGGGAAGGCGGAGGTCGCGCCGAGGAGGGCGGTCTGGAAGCCGTCGATCAGGGTGATCGGGGAGAACAGGCCCATCCAGTCGATCGCGCCGGTGGACCCGGTGTTGTAGGCGATGCCCTGGACGGCGGTGACGGCGCCGTAGGGGATCAGCAGCACGGCGATGATCGCGGCGACGCCGAAGCCGCGGCGCGGGGTGAGCGCCGCCATGACCAGGCCGAGGCCGGAGAAGAGCAGCGACAGCAGAAGTACCGACACCAGTCCCTGCCCGAATCCCTTGGTCTGGTCACCGAAGTCGAACTTCGCCAGCAGCGCGCCGATGTACATGATCAGCAGCGGGGTGGCGGTGAGGATGAAGAGGGCCGATGCCATCGCCGCGAACTTCGCCACGACGTAGTCGACGCGCTCGATGGGCCGCGAGAAGTAGAGCGGCACCGTCTTGAAGCGCAGGTCCCGGGAGACCGACTGGGGCGCCTGGGACGCGAGGAAGAGGCCGATGATCACCTGGGTGGTCAGGGCGTACGTCGTGTACTTGATCGGCAGGTCACTGTAGGTGGGTACCGCGATGGCCACCGCGACGAGGATCAGCGCGGGAACGCACATCACCGCGAAGAGGATCATCGGCAGCACCTTGGACTTGGCGGAGCGGCCGAGTCCGTAGGCCCCGCGCAGGGACTGCGAGAACAGCGACTTGCGGGCGTAGGCGCGGCCCAGCCGCAGGCCGTCGTAGGACCGGTACCCGATGTTGTGGATCTGGGTCGAGGTGTCAGGCGCCATCGGAACCGGCTCCCTTCCGCTGGACGGACTGGTCGTTGTCGCGGAAGACCTCCGCGATGTGGTGGCGGCGCTGCTCCATGCGGACCAGGCCGAGACCCAGGTCGGCGACGGTGTCGCGGACGGTGTCGTACGTCTGCTCGCCGGTGGCCTCGACGAGGAGGATGTGGCCGGCCCCGGGCAGGCCCTGCTCCTCGCCGGCGTGCAGGGTGATGCCCGCCTCGGTGAGCGCCTTGCGCAGGGCGGAGGTGCCGTCCGGGTGGGTGTCGGAGTCGGTGACCTCGACCGCGAGGGTCGCGGTGGTCTGGGTGAAGTCGCTGGTGGAGCTGGAGCGCAGCAGCTTGCCGCCGTCGACGACCACGACGTGGTCGCAGGTCCGCTCCAACTCGCCGAGCAGGTGGGAGGTGACCAGCACCGAGATGCCGAAGTCCGTGTGGATGCGGCGGATCAGACCCAGCATCTCGTCTCGGCCGACCGGGTCCAGGCCGTTGGTGGGCTCGTCGAGCAGCACCAGCTGGGGGTCGTGGACGAGCGCCTGGGCGAGCTTGACGCGCTGCTTCATGCCGGTGGAATAGCCGCCGATGGGGCGGTACCGCTCCTCGTACAGCCCCACGTGGCGCAGGGTGTCGGCGGTCCGCTCACGGGCGGCGGTCGGCGGGAGCCCGGACATGCGCGCCATGTGCACGACGAACTCGGTGGCCGAGACGTCGGGCGGCAGGCAGTCGTGTTCGGGCATGTAGCCGACGCGCTCACGGATGGCGCTGCCGTGCGTGGCGACGTCGAGTCCGAGCACGGCGGCGGTGCCCTCGGTGGCGGGGGACAGCCCTAGCAGAATCTTGATCAGCGTGGACTTACCGGCTCCGTTGGCACCCACGAGGCCGGTTACGCCGGGCCCGATGTCCAGGGAGAGCCGGTCGAGGGCGGTCACTCGGGGGTACCGCTTGCTCAGGCTTTCGGTCGCGATGACAGTCACGAGTCCGACGTTAGTGGCGCTCGAGGAGCGGATCGTCAGACCTGGAGCCGGATCCGGTCTACGCCTTCAGGACTACACACCCTGACGAAAGGCTGACGCGGAGAAGTTTGTCCACAGGTCTGTGCACGGGCCTTGACGTGATCTCCGGTCATTGTCACATTCATCAGTGTCAAGTTACGGGCGCGTACGGCTAGTAGGGATGGACGGGCTGGTATGGCTGGGGACACCAAGCAACGCACCGCGCGACTCTCCGCCGAACTGAGCGGCTTCAAGGAAGTACAGCGCCTCTCCTACGCGTGCGCGGAGGCCGTCGCGGGTCAGCTGCGGCCGGGGGTGACCGAGCGCGAGGCCGCGCGGATGCAGCGCGAATGGCTGCGCGAGCGCGGGGTCCGCGACTGGTTCCACATGCCGTTCGCGTGGTTCGGGGACCGCACCGCCTTCGTGAACTTCAAGATCCCCCTGCAGTTCTTCCCGACGAACCGCGCGCTGGAGCCGGGGATGCCGTTCATCCTCGACATGGCACCGGTCTACAAGGGCTACACCGCCGACATCGGGTACTCGGGCTGCCTCGGCCTCGATCCGGTGCACGACCGGCTGCTCGCCGACCTCAAGGCGCACCGCGAGCTGATCCTGGAGCAGGTGCGCGAGCGGCGCTCGCTGCGCGACATCTACGAGGACGTCGAGCGGCTCATGACCCGCCAGGGGTACGCGAACCGGCACCGCGCCTACCCCTTCGGGGTGATCGCGCACAAGATAGACCGGGTCAAGGAGCGGCGCTGGTCTCCGACGGCGTTCGGATTCGGCACGCAGGCCCTGAAGGGGCTGGCCGCCGACGCCCTGCACGGGCACCGCGAGGGCTGGTCCCCGCTGTGGAGTCCGTACCGCTTCTCCGACCACCCCCCGCAGCCCGGCCTGTGGGCGGTGGAACCGCACCTGGGCTTCCGGGGCACCGGCGCGAAGTTCGAGGAGATCCTGGTCGTCACCGACTCCCGGGACCCCGAGGAGAGCGCGTTCTGGCTGGACGACGATCTGCCGCACGTGCGGCGCTGGGCTGAGGAGCAGACGGCATGAGCGGGACGGGAATCGCGGGGGCGCGCGAGCGCCGGGTGAGCAGCGGCGGGGTCGAGCTGTGCGTCGTCGAGCTCGGCGAGGCGGACCGGCCGACCGTGGTGCTGGTGCACGGCTACCCCGACAGCAAGGAGGTCTGGTCGGAGGTCGCCGAGCGGCTGGCCGCGCACTTCCACGTGGTGCTCTACGACGTGCGCGGCCACGGCCGTTCCACGGCCCCGCAGCCGCTGCGCGGAGGTTTCACCCTGGAGAAGCTGACCGACGACTTCCTGGCGGTGGCGGACGCGGTCAGCCCGGACCGGCCGGTACATCTGGTCGGCCACGACTGGGGCTCCGTACAGGGCTGGGAGTTCGCGACGGTCGGCCGCACCGAGGGCCGGATCGCGTCCTTCACCTCCATGTCGGGGCCTTCCCTCGACCACTTCGGGCACTGGATCAAGAAGCGGATTGCGCGGCCGACCCCGCGCCGGGCCGCGCAGTTGCTCGGCCAGGGCGCCAAGTCCTGGTACGTGTACATGCTCCACACGCCCGTGCTGCCCGAGCTCGCCTGGCGCGGGCCGCTGGGCAAGCGGTGGCCGGGGATCCTCCAGCGGATCGAGAAGGTTCCGGCCGGCTCCTACCCGACGGACTCGCTGCCCTCGGACGCGGCGCACGGCGCCTGGCTCTACCGGGACAACATCCGGCCGCGCCTGCGCCGGCCGCGCGCCGACGCGTACGCGCACGTACCGGTCCAGCTGATCACCCCGACCGGGGACGCCTTCCTCTCCGAGCGGCTCTACGACGACCTCGACGTGTGGGCCCCGGACCTGGTACGCCGCACCCTGCCGGCCAAGCACTGGGTGCCCCGGACCCGGCCCGACCAGCTGGCCGCGTGGATCACCGAGTTCGTCACCGCGCGGGAGGAGCCGGCCACGCGGGCGCCGGAACTCAAGGCTCCGGGGAAGTACGCCGACCGGTTCGGCGGCCAGCTGGTCCTGGTCACCGGCGCGGCCAGCGGCATCGGCCGGGCCACCGCCTTCGCGTTCGCCGAGGCCGGGGCCCGCGTGGTGTGCGTGGACCGGGACGCCGAGGGTGCGGTGCGCACGGCCGACATGGCCCGCCTCGTCGGCGCCCCCGAGGCCTGGGGCGAGTGCGTGGACGTGAGCGACGAGCAGGCGATGGAGGAGCTCGCGGCGAAGGTCGCGGCCGAGCACGGGATCGTGGACGTGCTGGTCAACAACGCGGGGATCGGCCTGTCGGGCCCGTTCCTGGAGACCAGCTCCGAGGACTGGAAGAAGGTCCTCGACGTGAACCTGTGGGGCGTGATCCACGGCTGCCGGATCTTCGGTGCGCAGATGGCCGATCGCGGCCAGGGCGGACACATCGTCAACACCGCGTCCGCCGCGGCCTATCTGCCGTCCAAGTCCCTGCCCGCGTACAGCACTTCCAAGGCGGCGGTGCTGATGCTGAGCGAGTGCCTGCGGGCCGAGCTCGCCTCGAAGTCGATCGGGGTCTCGGCGATCTGCCCGGGCATCGTCAACACCAACATCACCGCCACCTCCCGGTTCGCCGGGGTGGACGCGGCCGAGGAGAAGCGCCGCCAGGAGCGCTCCTCGCGGCTCTACGGGCTGCGCAACTTCCCGCCGGAGAAGGTCGCCGACGCGATCCTGAGGGCCGTCGTGCGCAATGAGGCCGTGGTGCCGGTGACCCCCGAGTCCAAGGGCGCCCTGTGGATGTCCCGCTTCGCCCCGCGCACGCTGCGGGCCTTCGCGAAGCTGGAGCCCCGGCTGTGAGCCGGGCCGGTCAGGAGCCTGCGTCGGGGCCGCAGGGGGCCTCGTACGCGATCAGCCCGCGCCGGGTGGCCTTCGACTGGAAGACCACGCCCCTGCACTGGATACCGGACGAGCCCACCGCCACCCACGTCATCAATGTGCTGCACCTGCTGCTGCCCGCCGGCGAGCGGTGGTTCGTGAAGGTCTTCAAGGAGGCCCTGCCGCTGGTCACCGACCCGGGGCTGCGGCGGGACGTGAAGGGGTTCATGGGCCAAGAGGCCACGCACAGCGTGCAGCACGCGTACGTACTGGACCACCTCGCGGAGCAGGACCTGCCGACCGAGGCGTACACGAGGCACGTGGACTTCCTCTTCGAGAAGCTGCTGGGGGAGAGCCCGCCCTTCGGGGCGCCGGTCACCGCGCAGGAGTGGCTGCGCTTCCGGCTCTCGCTGATCGCCGCGATCGAGCAGTTCACGGCCGTCCTCGGGGACTGGGTGCTGCGTGCGGAGGCGCTCGACCGGGCCGGCGCGGACGAGATCATGCTGGACCTGCTGCGCTGGCACGGGGCGGAGGAGGTGGAGCACCGCTCCGTCGCCTTCGACATGTACCAGCACTGCGGGGGAGCCGGGCTGCCCCGGTACGCCCGGCGCGTGGAGGGCATGGTCGTGGTCGCCCCGGTGCTCGGCTGGCTGTGGGTGTGGGGGGCCTCGTACCTCATGCGTCACGATCCGCGACTGCGCGGGCGGCTGCGCTATTCGCTGCGCTCGCACAACCGGGCCGTGGCCAGGGGACTGCTGCCGACGTGGAGAGAGCTCGGCACGGCCATACCCCGCTACTTGCGGCGGTCGTACCATCCCTCGCAGGAGGGCTCGCTGCGCAGGGCGGTCGAGTACCTTGCGGCTTCACCTGCCGCCCGGGCCGCCGCGGGCGCGGTCGGCCGAGCCGCCATGTCGTAGGGAGCCGGGATTGTCCGATCAGGCAGTAGCCGAGTACCGGATCGAGGATCTGGCGCACCACAGCGGTGCGACCGTACGCACGATCCGGGCGTACCAGGACCGTGGTCTGCTGCCCAAGCCTGAGCGGCGGGGCCGGTCCAATGTCTACCGGGACACGCATCTGGCGCGGCTGCGCCAGATCGCCGACCTGCTGGACCGCGGCTACACCCTGGCCTCCATCAAGGAGTTGCTGGAGGCCTGGGACGCGGGGCGGGGGCTGGGCGGGGTCCTGGGGCTGGTCGCCGAGGTGCACGGGCCGTGGACCGACGAGGAGGCGGCCCGGATCAGCCGGGACGAGCTGAACTCCCGGTTCGGCGGCGAGCCCGACGACGCCGCCGTGGACCAGGCGTGCGAGCTGGGGGTCCTGGAGCGGATCCCGGGCCGCCCCGACCAGTTCCTGGTGCCGTCGCCGCAGGAGCTGGCGGTGGCCGCCGAGCTGTACGCGGCCGGGGTTCCGTTGTCGGCGATCACCGGTCACCTGCGGGAGCTGCGCGGACAGGTGGAGCACATCGCCTCGCGCTTCCTGGAGTTCACCACCGAGCACGTCTTCGCCCGCTACCTCGGGCCGGTGCCGCCCACCGACGCGGACGCGGCCGAGGCGGCGACGATGGTGCGCAGGCTGCGGCCGCTGGCTCAGCAGACGGTGGACGCGGAGCTGGCGCGGGCGATGCGGCTGTTCGCGACCCGGCACCTGCAGCGGCACTTGGGGGCGGCCGCCTCCCCGCAGCCGACGGGACCCGCTCCGGTGGCGCTGCCGGCCGAGACAGTACGGGCGGTGCAGGACCTGGTGGGCGCGGACCACGTGGCGGAGTTCGTCCGGGCCGCGACGGAGCGGGAACTGCAGGCCCGGACGATGAACGATCTGGCACGCCGCGGCGGCGGCCGGTAGCAGTCGATCAGTAGTCCACAGGGCGGATCCCGCTTTTGTCGCCGAAACCGGCCCAAAGGGCTGTGGACGACTGTGGACAACTCCCGTGGATCTGTGGGGAACTCGGCCCGGAAGCTCAGACGACGGCCTCGTAAGCCGGGTCGGTGGGGTGTTTTTCAGCCACCTGTTCCAGGCTGCCCACGCCGGGGGCGACGACGGTCACCGCCCGCTGGGCGCGGCCGTAGACCAAGGCCGCCAGGGCCAGGCCCAGGACCCCGCCGAGCAGCTGCGCGGCGACGAAACCGGGCAGCGACTCCGGGGCGATGCCCGTGAAGGAGTCACTGAAGGCGCGTCCGATGGTGCCGGCCGGGTTGGCGAAGGAGCCGGAGGACGTGAACCAGATCGCGGCGGCGATGTACGCGGCGACCGCCGACGGGATGAGCTTCGGACGCCCGATGCGGCCGAGGCCCTGGATGACGAGGACGAGTCCGGCGGTCGCGACCACCTCGCCGACGAGCAGGTGGCCCCCGTCGCGGACCTGGGTGGAGAAGGTGCCCGGGGTACGGCCGAACATGGTTTCCGCGAGGACCGCCCCGCCGATGGCCCCGGCGGTCTGCGCGGCGGCGTAGACGAGGGCGTCCCGGCCCGCGAGGCCTTCGCCGCCGGTGCACCGGCCCCACCAGGCGGTGAGGGTGACCACCGGGTTGAGGTGGGCACCGGAGAGAGGCCCGAAGAGGGTGATGATCAGCCCGAGACCCAGGGCGGTGACGAGCGAGTTGGCGAGGAGGGCGACGCCCGTGTCGCGGCTCACCTCGGCCGCTTTTATCCCGGATCCGATCACCACCACGAGCAGGCCGGCGGTGCCGATGAGCTCGACGGCCGCGCGGCGTGGCAGAGACGCGTGGGATGTCATGGCTTTCCCCCTGAAAGAAGCGACAGCGGAAAATGTATTCCGTATCTCGGAAACGCGATAGAGGGCGTCCACCGCGGGTGTCCGCCCCCTGTCGACCCTTGGCGCCCCCTGTAGCCCCCTGTAGCCCCCCGGAAAATCCCTGCCGGAAGCCCTACGGACCGGGCACGCTGGGCACATGGATGACAGACGCACCGTGAAGGTGTCGAAATACGTCTCGAAACACCTGCGGCACCAGCCGGATCGCATCGGACTGGTGCTCGACCCACAGGGCTGGGTGGAGATCGACGAGCTGCTGAGCGCGGCCGCGGCCCACGGATTCCCCTTCAGCCGCGCCGAGCTCGACCACGTCGTGGCCGCCAACGACAAGCAGCGGTTCGCCGTACGGGGCACCCGGATCCGGGCCAGCCAGGGGCACACCGTCGCGGTGGACCTGGACCTGCCGGAGGCCGAGCCGCCCGCGTACCTCTACCACGGCACGACGGCCGCCGCCCTGGACGCGATCCGCGCCGAGGGCCTGCGTCCGATGGCCCGCCACCACGTACACCTGTCCCCCGACCGGGAGACCGCCACCCGAGTCGGCGCCCGGCGCGGGCGGCCGATCGTGATCAGCGTGGACGCGGGGGCGATGCGCGCCGCCGGACACGTCTTTTGGGTCAGCGCCAACGGGGTGTGGCTGGCGGACGCGGTACCGCCGCGATTCCTGCGTTTCCCCTGACGAGAACCCTGACAAGAACCCTGACGAGAACAAGGTGCACGGCACAAGGCACAGGAATTCCCTCAGGGATTGTCGGATCATCGCCCTACTCTGATCCCCACTCCGGGATACGTGAGGGGGGACCTCGCGATCGCCGAACCACCCACGCGAACAAACGAGGTGACGCCTCATGACGTCCACACCCGAGGCAACGGCCAACACCTTCCAGGTCGATCTGCGCGGCCTGGTCGACCTGCTCTCCCACCACCTGTACTCCAGCCCGCGCGTCTACGTCCGCGAGCTCCTGCAGAACGCCGTCGACGCCGTCACCGCCCGCCACGCCCTCGACCCCGAGGCCCGGGTACACATCCGGCTGTCGGCCACCTCCGGGACCGTGACCATCGAGGACAGCGGCATCGGCCTGACCGCCGCCGAGGCCCACTCCCTCCTCGCCACCATCGGCCGCAGCTCCAAGCGCGGCGGCGAGCACGGCCTGGAGACCACGCGCCAGGAATTCCTCGGCCAGTTCGGCATCGGCCTGCTCGCCTGCTTCGTCGTGGCCCGCCAGATCCGCGTCGTCACCCGCTCCGCCCGCGACCCCGAGGCCGCGCCCGTCGAATGGCTGGCCACGGACGACGGCTCCTACACCGTCCGCGAACTGCCCCCCGAGGCCCGCACGGAGCCCGGCACCACCGTCACCCTCCAAGCCCGCCCGGGCGCCGAGGAGTGGGCCGAGCCCGCCAAGGTCGAGCAGCTCGCCCGCGACTACGGCTCCCTGCTCTCGTACGACATCACCTTCGACGACGGCTCCGGCGGCGAGCCGCGCCGGATCACCGACCGGCCCCCCGTGTGGGACCGGCCCTTCCCCACGCCCGCGGCCCGCCGCGTCGCACTCGCCGGGCACTGCGACCAGCTCTTCGGCTTCTCCCCGCTCGACAGCATCGACCTCGACCTGCCCGTCGCCGGAGTGCGCGGAGTCGCGTACGTCCTGCCCGAGCCGACCAGCCCCGCCCACCGGGCCGGCCACCGCGTCCACCTCAAGGGGATGCTGCTCACCGACAAGGCCGACAACCTGCTGCCGGACTGGGCCTTCTTCGTCCGCGCCGTCCTCGACACCGACACGCTGCGCCCCACCGCCTCCCGCGAGAACCTGTACGACGACGAGACCCTGGCCGCCGTGCGCGAGGCCCTCGGAGCGCGTGTCCGGGCCTGGCTCGCCGAGCTCGCGGCGAGCGAACCGGAGCGTCTGGCCGCGTTCCTGAGCGTCCACCACCTCGGCGTGAAGTCCCTGGCCCGGCACGACGCGGAGCTGTTCGGCCTCATGCTGCCGTGGCTGCCGTTCGAGACCAGTGACGGCTCGATGAGCCTGGAGGAGTTCGCGGCCGCCCACCCCGAGATCCACTTCACCCGCACCGTCGAAGAGTTCCGCCAGATCGCCCCGATCGCCGCGGCCCACGGCCTCGGCGTCATCAACGCCGGCTACACCTACGACGCGGACCTGCTGGCCCTGCTGCCCGCCGTACGGCCCGAGCTCAAGGTCGCCGAACTGGACGCCGGAGCCGTCACCGAGCGCCTCGACCCGGTCCCGGCCGCCGCCGAACTGGCTCTCGCCTCCTTCCTGTCCACCGCACGCACCCGTCTGGAGGCCCAGGGCTGCGACGTGGCGCTGCGCGCCTTCCAGCCCGTGTCCGTCCCCGCGCTCTACCTCGACGACCGCCAGGCCCGGCAGGAACGCGACCGGACCGCCGCCCTGGACAGCGCCGACTCCCTGTGGAGCGGCATCCTCGGCGCGCTGCGCGGCTCCGCTCCGCGCGCCCGGCTCGTCCTGAACCACAACAACCCGCTGATCCGCCGGATCGCCGCCCTCCCCGACGCCGCGCTGACCGGCACCGCCGTCGAATCGCTCTACGGCCAGGCCCTGCTGATGTCCCAGCGGCCGCTGCGCCCCGCCGACTCCACCCTGCTCAACCGCGCCTTCCTCGGGCTCCTGGAATGGGCGACCCACTCCGCCGACTCCCGGAAGGACGACCAGTGAGCACCATGACGGCCGAAGAGATCCGGCAGGCGCTGTACGAGAACCGCGGGCTGCCCTACGGCGCCGCACGCAACGCGCAGGCCGAGGCGCTGACCGCGGCCGCCGAGGTCTGCGGTGACCGGGAGGTGTTCCGCCGCGCGCTGATCACCCAGATCGACGCCTACGAGTACAGCGCCGAGCGGACCCGGATGGTGATCCCGTTCGCCCGGCTGCTCCAGGAGTACGACCGCGATCCGGGCGCCTTCGGCGACGGGGACGCCTCCTCCCTGTTCTGGCGGTTCAAGTGGGTGTCCGGCCGGATCGTCGAGTCCCCCGAGATCCCCCTCGCGTCCGTCACCGGCTGGCTCGACGACATGGAACGGCGCTACCGGCTCGCCGGATACAGCGAGCGCGCCGTCCGCCAGGCCGAGTTCTACCTCGCGAACGCCATCGGTGACGACGAGCGGGCCGAGCGGGCCATCAACCGCTGGCGGGCCGCCGAGCGCGACCGGATGAGCGACTGCCACGCCTGCGAGACCCACACCCAGGGCTGGTTCTGGACGAGCAAGGGCGAGGACGCGAAGGCGATCGAGATCTGGGAGCCGGTCCTCGCGGGCCGGCAGACCTGCCGCGAGGAACCGCACAGGGTGCTCGCCCGCTCGCTGCTCCCCCTCGTCCGCCTCGGGCGCGCCGACGAGGCCCGCGCCCACCACCTGCGCGGCTACCGCATGACGCGCGGCACGGAGAGCCTCCTGCGCTCCATCGGCGAGCACATCGAGTTCTGCGCCCTGACCGGCAACGAACCCCGCGGCCTGGAGATCCTCGCCGAGCACACCGCCCTCCTGGGTCCCCTCCCGGACGTCGAGTCCCAGATGGAGTTCTACGGCGGCGTCCTGGTCCTGCTGCGCCGGCTGAGCCTGCTCGGGCACGGCGCGGACCTCTCCGTACCGTACGAGGGGGCCCCTCGGACGGTCGACGAGCTGTACGGGATCCTGCACGCCGAAGCCCTGCGCATCGCCCGGCGCTTCGACGCGCGCAACGGCACCACCCGTACGTCCGGCAAGCTCCTCACCCGCGTCGAGCAGGCTCCGCTGCTCGACGCACTGCCGCTCGGGGTGCGCAGCTCGGCGCTGCCCCGGCCGACCGGGATCCCGGCGCCCGCCCCGGCTCCGGTCCCCGTGGCGGGCGCCGCGTCGGCCACCGGCTTCGCCGACCTGGTGGAGCGGGCCCGGCAGGCCCGCGACCAGGGGCATCCGGCCGCGGACGCGCTGTGGGCCGAGGTCGCCGCGGGACTGGACGGACAGGAGGCGGAGCCCCTGCTGCTGGCGGACGTGGCGGACCACCGGGCACTGTCCGCCGCCCGGAGCGGGGCCGCCGACGCGGCCGGACTGCTGGCGGAGGTCCGGGACCGGTACCGCGCGCTGGATCGGGCGGAGCGGGCGGTCCTGGCCGAGCTGCGGCTGGCGACCGCGGCCGCACAGGCCGCCGGTGCGCCGGGGGAGATCCGGGCGCTCCTCACGACGGCCCTGCGGTCCGCGGAGGCCTTGGAGCCGACCGAGCCGCTGCGCGGCCGACGGATCGCACTCGCCGAACTGACCACGATCCGCGTGGAGTCGTACCTGCGCTCGGTCCAGGCTGCCCACGAGGGCGGGGCCGGCCACGGTGTCGGGCAGCACAGCCACGGCGACGCCGCTGGGCGTGGCGACGGGCACGGTGAGCTCGCCGCCGAGCTCACCGCTTTCGTCGCGGCCTACGAGGAGACGCTGCCGGACGTGGTCGCGGAGGCCGAGGAGACGCTGGGCCGCCTGGCCCTGTCTCAGGGCGATCCCGACGGGGCCGTGACGCTGCTGTCCGCGGCTGCCGCCCGGTCGGTCTCGGCGGGCCGGCCGTGGGAGGCCGTCGACCCGCTGGTCCTTCGGGCCGGCGTGCTGATCTCGCTGGGCCGCGCCGAAGAGGCCGAGGCTGCGGCGCGCTCCGCGTTGGAGCACGCCGAGGAGGTGACCGACGCCGAGACGCAGGGCGTCGTACGGCTCACCCTGGCCGACATCCTGCTGCGGCGCCCCGATGCGGCGGGGGAGACGGCGGGGGAGGCGGCCGCGCACGCCCTGACCGGGGCGCACTGGTTCGACCAGGCCGGCCTCACCGCCGACGGCGGGGCCCAGGCCCGGCTTCTGCTGGCCCGGGCCTACGCACGGGAAGACCGCCCCGCAGACGCGGCGGAGGTGCTCCAGTCGACCCTGCCGGACCTGCTGGAGCACGGCGAGGGACAGGCCGTATCCACCCGGGAGTTCCTGGGCGATCTGCTGCGCGAGCTGAGGGAACCGCGGCCGGCGGCCGAGCAGTACCTGCTGGCGGCCGAGGTGGCCAAGGGCTGGGAGGACCAGCGTCCGCACGCCTCGCTCGCCCAGGCGGCCGCCGACCAGCTCTCGGCGGCAGGCCTGGCGCCGGAGGCCGTCGCCGCGTACGAGCGTGCCCTGGAGCTGCACCGGGAGACGGGCGGGGTACCCGTCGCGGAGGCACGGATCCTGCGCTCGCTGGCCTGGCTGGGCCTGCGCGAGGCGCTCACCGACGCGGGTGTGGAGCAGGCGCGGAGCCGGATGGACGAGGCGGTGGCAATACTGGAGGCCGCGCTGGCCACGGATTCCGGGGCCCCGGAGCTGCGGTCCGAACTCGCCCAGACCTGGCACCAGCTGGCTCAGGTGCTCGACCGGCGGGTCAGCGCCCAGGAGGACGAGGACGACGAGGACGAGGACGAGGACGGCGAGAACCGCACCGGCTCGGACGGCCTCGTGCTCCTGGACGAAGCGCAGATCGAGGCGCTACGGCTGGAGGAGGTCCGCCTGTGGGACCGGGCGGCCGGGGTCTACGGGGAACTGGGCGCTGACCATCTGCAGGACCGGTTCCAGTGCCTGAGCTACGCCGCCTGGACCGAGCGGGAGCTGGGCCGTCCGGAAGTGGGCGCCGCCCGGATGTCCGCGCTGGCCGACGAGCTCCGGGCGCTGCCCGAGGGCGCGGCGACGCCGGAGTGGCTGCTGCCGAACGCGGAGCGGATCACGAAGAGCCTGATGGCCTGAGCCACCTGCGCCGGCCCCGCTGTCCAGCGATGGCGGGGCCGGGGTGGGACTCCGAGCCGGATCCGGACTCGGAGTCGGAGTCGGAGTGGGCGGGGACTCAGCCCAACTGCGCGAGTGCCTCGGTGGCGATCTGCTCGAAGACCCGCTCGTCGGCGGCGAAGTCGGAGTCCGGGATGGGCGCGTGGATCACCAGCTCGGTGAAGCCGAGCTCGCGGTGGCGGCCGGCGAAGTCGACGAACGCGTCCACGGACTCCAGCATCGTGTTGCGCTCCGGCGTGAAGCCGGTGAGGAGGATCTTCTCCATGGGCTCGGACGCCCGCCCGATCTCCGCGAACGCCTTGTCGAGCTTGGCGAGCTGGCCGCGCAGGGCCTCCAGCGACTGCTCGGGCGTACCCTCCTCGAACAGCTTCGGGTCACCGGTGGTCACCCAGGCCTGGCCGTGCGCGGCGGCGAGCTTGAGACCGCGCGGCCCGTTCGCGGCGACCGCGAAGGGCAGGCGCGGGCGCTGCACGCAGCCGGGGATGTTGCGGGCCTCGTCGGCGGAGTAGAAGGTGCCCTGCTGGGTTACCGCACCCTCGGTCAGCAGCCGGTCCAGCAGCGGAACGAACTCGGCGAAGCGGTCGGCGCGCTCACGCGGGGTCCACGGCTCCTGGCCCAGGGCCGTCGCGTCGAAGCCGTTGCCGCCCGCGCCGATGCCGAGAGTCACGCGTCCGCCGGAGATGTCGTCCAGGCTGATGAGGTCCTTGGCGAGGGTCACCGGGTGCCGGAAGTTCGGCGAGGTGACGAGAGTGCCCAGACGCAGCCGCTCGGTGACGGCGGCCGCGGCGGTCAGGGTGGGCACCGCACCGAACCACGGACCGTCACGGAAGGTCCGCCAAGACAGGTGGTCGTATGTGTAGGCGGTGTGGAACCCGAGCCGCTCGGCCCGCAGCCATTGGTCGCGACCTCCCTCGTGCCACGCGCGTACGGGAAGGATCACAGTGCTCAGACGCAGACTCATGCAATCGAGTGTTTCACGTGAAACATGGCCGGGCGGTCACTTGTTTCACGTGAAACATGACCACGGGCCGGGGAGCGCGAGCGCCAGTGGCCCGGCGGCCGAGTCCGATGGGTGAAGATGGAGCCGTGACCTCGGCTCCTCAGTGCCCGGACGGGCCAACCCCCACGCCCCGGCTCATCGCCACCGATCTTGACGGCACCCTGCTGCGCGACGACAAATCCGTCTCGCAGCGCACGATCGACGCGCTCGCCGCCGCCGAGGCGGCCGGCATCGAGGTCTTCTTCGTCACCGGCCGTCCGGCCCGCTGGATGGGCGTGGTCAGCGACCATGTCCATGGCCACGGCCTGGCGATCTGCGCGAACGGTGCCGCTGTGGTCGATCTCCACGCAGGCCCAAAGTTCGTTGAGGTCAGGGCCCTGCCCCGGAGCACCGCGCTCAAGGTGGCGGAGGCCCTGCGGGCGGCTGCCCCCGGCACTTCCTTCGCGGTCGAGCTGACCACCGGGATCAACTACGAGCCGGCCTACCCGCCCTTCTTCCAGGACCCCGGCGCGAATGTCGCCACCGCCGAGAAGCTTCTCGGCGAGGACACGGACGAGGACTGCGCCCCCGTGCTCAAGCTACTCGCGCACCACGCCGAGCTGGCCCCGGACGAGTTCCTGACCCTGGCCCGCTCCGCTGCGGGCGCGTACGCCTCGATCACCCGGTCCAGCCCCACCGCCCTGCTGGAGATCAGCGGGCTGGACGTGTCCAAGGCCAGCACCCTGGCGCTGTGTTGCGACGAGCGCGGCATCTCCCCCGCGGAGGTGGTCGCCTTCGGGGACATGCCGAACGACATCGAAATGCTGGTCTGGGCAGGGACCTCGTACGCGATGGCCAATGCCCACCCGGACGTCATCGCGGCCGCGTCCGGCCGGACCGTCGCCAACAACGAGGACGGGGTCGCCGTCGTCATCGAGCAGATCCTGGCGGACCACGCCGCCCGCGCGGAGTCCGAGCTGTAGCGGGCCGGACACGCCTGGAGCGAGCGGGCCCCTGGAGCTCGGCGCATGGAGCAGAGCCTCTAGAGCGGAGCCTCCCAGACCAGGGTGGTCCCGCCGCCGTCCTCGCCGAGGCCCGGGCCGTAGGAGCTGGCGCCGCCCAGCGACTCGGCCCGTCGGCGCAGATTGCGCAGCCCGCTGCGCCGCCCGCCCTCGGGGATGCCCACCCCGTCGTCGGAAACCTCCAGCCGCACCCCGGGCCGTCCATCGGCCAGCGTGATGGTGGAGTCGAGGACCACCTCGATCCGCGACGCGTCCGCGTGCCGGAAGGTGTTCGACAGGGCCTCGCGCAGAGCGGCGATGAGGTTCTTGCCCACCAGTTCGCCGACGACCGCGTCGATCGGGCCGAGGAAGCGGTGCGCGGGCTTGAAGCCCAGGGGCACGGCGGCCATGTTGATCTCTCGCAGTACCCGGGTGCGCAGCCCCGAGGGGGCCTCCGCCGGTCCCTGTTGGAGTGCGAAGATCGCGGTGCGGATCTCCTGGATCGTCACGTCCAGCTCATCGACGGCCTTGCCGACCCCGTCGCGGACCTCCGGGACGATGGACCGGCGCTGGGCGCCCTCCAGCATCATCCCGGTGGCGAACAGCCGCTGGATGACCAGGTCGTGCAGGTCGCGGGCGATCCGGTCGCGGTCCTCGAAGACGGCCAGCCGCTCCCGGTCGCGCTGCGCCTCGGCCATCATCAGCGCGAGCGCCGCCTGAGAGGCGAACTGCGTGGCCAGGGTCCGCTCCGCCTCGCTGAAGGGCCGCTCGCCCCGCGCCCGGGGCGTGACCAGCGCGCCCAGCACCCTCCCTCCGCTGTGCAGCGGGAGCATCATGCAGGCCCCGTACTGGCTGGTCAGCCGGCTGATCATGCGCGGATCGCCGGAGGCGTCGTCCACGAAGACCGCTTCGCCCTCCAGCAGCTTGGCCACCACCGGGCTCTCGGCGGGAATCACCACCCCGAGCGAGGTGGCCGCGTTGTCGGCGGAGACGGCGACGATCTCCATCCCGCCCTCCTCGGCGGGCAGCATGACGATCCCGGCGGCCGAATCGGCGAGGTGGCGGGCCTGTTCGGCGACGACTGCGAGGGCATCGTCCGCATCCCCGCCCGAGAGCAGGGCGGTGGTGACGGCCACCGAGCCGTCGATCCACCGTTCGCGCTGGGTGGCGGCCTCGTAGAGGCGGGCGTTGCCGATGGCGATGCCGGCCTCGGTGGCCAGCACCCGGACCATGTGGACGTCGTAGTCGTTGAACTCGCGGCCGCCGTTCTTCTCGGCGAGGTACAGATTGCCGAAGATCTCCCCCTGGACGCGGATCGGAACGCCGAGGAACGTACGCATGGGCGGGTGGTGCGCCGGGAAGCCGGCCGAGCGCGGATCCTTCGTCAGATCGGCGAGGTGGACGGTGTCGGGGTGCGAGATCAGCGCGCCGAGCAGGCCCCGCTTCCCGTCCGGGCGGTGCCCGATCCTCCGGGCCGCCTCTTCGGTGATCCCGTGCGTGACGAAGTCCGAAAGCCCGCGGCCCTCGGTGTCCACGACGCCGATCGCCGCATAGCGGGCGTCCGCGAGCTCGGCCGCGGTCTCGCAGATGCGGTCCAAGGTGGAGTGCAGCTCGAGACCGGTGCCGACCGAGCGCATCGCCTCCAGCAGTTGCGGCACTCGGGCGGTGAGCTCGGTGGACAGTCCCTGCAGACTTCTGGTGGCCGCGGTGGCGGCCTCCAGCGGGTCCTGGGCATCCGGCACATCCGGTACGTCCGGTGCCGAACCCGGCGACTCCGGCGACCCCTGCGACGCGTGCGACTCCTGCGCTGACATGCCCTTGAGACTAGTTAGTCCTATTTGTTGAGGAAAGTCGAGCCCTGTGAATCTCGGCCAGGGTGCCGTCCGCCGCCCTCTCCCGCTCCAGCAGCCGCCGCAGCGGGCCCTCGACGGAGGCCAGCTCCGCGTACGGCCCGTGCTGTACGACCTCTCCGCCATCCAGCACGAGTACCTCGTCGACCGCCTCCAGGCCTGCCAGCCGGTGCGTGATCAGCACGGTGGTCCGGCCCTCGGTCGCGGCCAGCAGGTCCGCCGTCAAGGCGTCCGCGGTCGCCAGGTCCAGGTGCTCGGCCGGCTCGTCCAGGACGAGGACCGGGAAGTCCGCGAGCAGCGCCCGGGCCAGGGCCAGCCGTTGGCGCTGACCGCCGGAGATCCGCTCCCCGTGCTCGCCGACCAGGGTGTCCAGGCCGTCCGGGAGGGCGTCGGCCCAGTCCAGCAGCCGGGCGGCCGCGAGCGCCTCGCGCAGTTCCTCCTCACTCGCCCCGGTGCGGGCGAGGCGCAGGTTCTCCCGGACCGAGCTGTCGAAGATGTGCGCGTCCTGGGCGCACAGCCCCACGAAGCGGCGTACGGCGTCGCCGTCGAGCGTGCGCGCGTCGATCCCGCCGAGGGTGTACGAGCCTTCGTGCGGGTCCAGGAACCTCAGCAGGACCTGAGCCAGCGTGGTCTTGCCGGCGCCCGAGGGGCCGACGACCGCGATCCGGCGGCCGGCCTCCAGGGTCAGGTCCAGCCCGCGCAGCGCGTCGCGCTCCTGACCGTGGTGGCGGGTGGCGAGCCCGGTCAGTTTCAGCGGGAACGGCGAAACGGGCGCCTCGCGCGGGCGGTCCGGCTCGATGACCGGCACCGGTGCGTCGATGACCTCGTAGACCCGCTCGGCGCTGCGGCGCACCCGCTGTCGGTACTGGACGGCCAGCGGAAGCCCGTTGACGGCCTCAAAGGCGGCGAGCGGGGTCAGCACGGCGACGGCCATGGCCACCCCGGACAGCCGCCCGTCGTGCACCGCGTCGGCGGCTACGGCGGCCGCGGCCACCACGGTGAGCCCGCACACCAGGGCCGACAGCCCGCTGCCGAGCCCGGTGGCGGCTGCCCCGCGGGCGGCGATCGCGGTCAGCGTCCGGTCGCTCTCCCGGGCGGCGTCCTTGCGCCCGCCGAGCGCACCGGCGACGGTCAGTTCAGCGGTCCCGGTGAGCAGATCGGCCACTCGGGTGGCGAGCTCGCCCCGGGCGGGAGCGAGCCGCCGCTCCGCGCGCCGTGCGCAGACCCCGCTGACGAGCGGCACCACGACTCCGGCAACGAGCAGTCCCAGGGCGAGCGCGGCCCCGGCTTCGGGCAGCAGCCAGGCGGTGAAAGCTACCGATCCGGCTCCGACGAGCACCGCGGTGCCGACCGGCAGCAGCCAGCGCAGCCAGTAGTCCTGCAGGGCGTCCGCGTCGGCCACCAGGCGGGTCAGCAGATCCCCGCGCCGCTGCTCGCGCAGCCCGGCCGGGGCGATGCGCTCCAGCCGCCGGTACACGGAGACCCGCAGGTCGGCGAGCATCCGCAGCACCGCATCGTGCGACACCAGCCGCTCCGCGTACCGGAAGACGGCCCGGCCCAGGCCGAACGCCCGCGTCGCGGTGACGGCCACCATCAGGTAGAGCACGGGCGGCTGCTCCGAGGCCCGCGAGATCAGCCAACCGGAGACGGCCATAAGTCCGACACTGCACCCGACGGCGAGCGCCCCGAACAACAGCCCCAGCCTGAACCGCCCCTGCCAGGCCCGGGCAACAGCCCTGACCCGGCCGAGCGGGTCGGCCCCGCCCGAGTCGCGTCCGGCGGCCCTCTCGGCCTGCTCGCGCGCGGCCCCCAGGATCCACTCGCCGGGATCCCTCACCACGGGGGACCGGGGCGCGCCCGCCACGGAGCCGTGCCGCGGGTCCGGTACGGGCGACGCCTCCGCCCGTCCGGCCCCTTCCGGGCCCGCTCCCACCGGGACCACCCGGTCAGCGACGGCCAGGAGCGCCGGCCGGTGCACCACCAGCAGTACGGTCCGGCCCACCGCGAGCCGGCGTACCGCCTCCACCACCGCGGCTTCGGTCTCCCCGTCGAGTGCGGCCGTCGGCTCGTCCAGCAGGAGCACCGGCCGGTCCGCGAGGAAGGCCCGTGCCAGCGCGAGGCGTTGGCGCTGTCCGGCGGACAGGCCCGACCCGCCCTCGCCCAGCAGGGTGTCGGCGCCCCGCGGCAGCGCGTCCACAAACTCCCGTGCCCCGGCGTCCCGCAGGGCCGCGGCCACCGCGTCCATGGAGGCGTCCGGCCGCGCCAGCCGTACGTTCTCCGCGATCGTGCCCGCGAACAGGTGAGGCCGCTGAGGCACCCAGGCGATCCGCTCCCGCCACTGCTCCGGCGACAGCTCGGCCAGGTCCACTCCACCGACCCGCACCCGGCCCGCCGTCGGCGTGACGAACCCCAGCAGCACCTGGAGCAGCGTGGATTTTCCCGCCCCGCTCGGCCCGGTGAGGGCGACGCACTCTCCGGGTTCCACGACGAGCGAGACCGGAGCGGGCGAGTCCTCGTCGCGACGCGGGTAACGCACGGCCACCCCGTCCAGCTCGATGCGCAGGCCCGCTCCGGCCTCCGGCACGGTGACCGTGCCGTGCGCCTGCGGGACGGGGGTCTCCAAGACCTCGAAGATCTCCTCGGCGGCGGACAGCCCCTCCGCCGCCGCGTGGTACTGAGCGCCTACCTGCCGCAGCGGCAGGTAGGCCTCCGGCGCCAGGATCAGGATGACGAGACCGGTGTACAGGTCCAAGTCCCCGTGGACCAGCCGCATTCCGATGGTCACGGCCACCAGCGCGACCGACAGGGTTGCCAGCAGCTCCAGGGCGAAAGACGACAGGAAGGCGATGCGCAGCGTCCGCATCGTCGCCCGCCGGTAGTCATCGGTGATCTTGCGGATCGACTCCGCCTGGGCCTTGGCCCGCCCGAACACCTTGAGCGTCGGCAGTCCGGCGACCACGTCGAGGAAGTGGCCCGACAGCCGCGACAGGAGGCGCCACTGGCGGTCCATGCGGGACTGGGTGGCCATCCCGATCAGCGCCATGAACAGGGGGATCAGCGGCAGGGTGACCACGATGATGGCCGCCGACACCCAGTCCTCGGTGACGATCCGGGCCAGGACCGCCACCGGTACGACCACCGCGAGCCCCAGCTGGGGCAGGTAGCGGGAGAAGTAGTCGTCGAGCGCGTCCACCCCCCGGGTGGCCAGCGCCACCAGCGACCCGGTCCGCTGCCCGCTCAGCCATCCGGGCCCGAGGTCCGCTGCCCGTTCCAGCAGCCGGCCTCGGAGCTCCGACTTGACGGCCGCGCTGGCCCGGTGCGCGGCCAGCTCCGTCAGCCAGGCGACGAGGCCGCGCCCCAGAGCCACCGCCGCGAGCAGCAGCAGCGGCGTCCGGAGCGCCGCCCCGTCCAGGTCCTGCTCGAAGGCACCGACCACGATCTCGGCGATGAGCACCGCCTGACCGACGACCAGCCCCGCCCCGGCAAGGCCCAGGGCCACCACCGCCCCCAGGAAGAGGCGGGTGGAGCGGGCGTACCGAAGCAGGCGCGGGTCGATCGGTTTCACGTGAAACATCCCCCAAGAAAGGGTCAGACAGGAGGGTCAGGAGGCGTCAGTGCGCATCGGCGATGTGCTGCGTCCCGATCCGCTTGCGGAACACCCAGTACGTCCAGCCCTGGTAGAGCAGGATGAGCGGGGTGACCACCACCGCGAGCCAGGTCATGATCTTCAGGGTGTACGGGCTGGACGAGGCGTTGGTGACCGTGAGGTTCCAGGCATCGTTCAGCGAGGACGGCATGACGTTCGGGAAGAGCGTCAGGAAGAGCATCGCGACGGTCGCCGCGATGGCGACCCCGGACAGTGCGAACGACCAGCCCTCGCGGCCCGCCAGATTGAAGCCGAGCGCCCCGGCCAGCGCCAGCACCGCGACGGCCATCGCGATCAGGCTCTTGCCGTCGCCTCGGGAGGCCTGGGTCCAGATCAGGAAGACGAGCGCCAGGACGGCGGTGACGACGCCCAGCCGGGCCGCGAGCTTCCGCGACCGGTGCCGGATGTCACCGACCGTCTTGAGCGAGGTGAAGACCGCGCCGTGGAAGGTGAACAGGCTGAGGGTGACCAGACCGCCGAGGACCGAGTAGACGTTGATCAGGTCGAGGACGGTGCCGACGTACTCCTTGTGCTCGTCGATCTTCACGCCGCGCACGATGTTGGCGAAGGCCACGCCCCACATGAACGCGGGGATCAGCGAGGTCCAGAAGATGGCGTGTTCCCAGTTGGTCTGCCACTTGTCCTCGGGCCGCTTGTGCCGGTACTCGAAGGCGACGCCCCGGATGATCAGGCAGACCAGGATGAGCAGCAGCGGCAGGTAGAACCCTGAGAAGAGGGTGGCGTACCACTCGGGGAAGGCGGCGAAGGTCGCACCGGCCGCTGAAAGCAGCCAGACCTCGTTGCCGTCCCACACGGGCCCGATCGTGTTGATCAGCACCCGCTTCTCGGTGCGGCCCCGGGCGAGCAGCTTGGTCAGTACGCCGACTCCGAAGTCGAAGCCCTCCAGGAAGAAGTAGCCGGTCCACAGGACGGCGATGAGCACGAACCAGACGTCATGGAGTTGCATGGTGTGGTCTCCTTCGCCTCAGTACGAGAAGGCCATCGGCCGGTCGGGGTTCTTGTCGTCCCCGCCGATCTTGGTGGGCGGGTTGAGGTCGTCCTCCGTGAGCTCGGGCGGGCCGGCCTTGACGTACTTCACGAGCAGCCTGACCTCGATGACCGCGAGTACGGCGTAGAGGAGCGTGAAGCCGATCATCGAGGTGAGCACCTCGCCCTGGGAGACGCCGGGCGAAACCGCGTCCCTGGTGCGCAGGACCCCGTAGACCACCCACGGCTGGCGGCCCATCTCGGTGAAGATCCAGCCCCAGGAGTTGGCGATGAGCGGGAAGCCCATCGTCCAGAGCGCGACGATCCAGTACAGGTTGGCGAACTTCGGGCTCAGGGCCTTCTTGAAGAGCACCAGATGCGGGACCTCGTCCTCCCCGGTCCGTAGCCCCGGTGGCAGCATGAACCGCTTGCGGGTCAGCCACAGACCCAGTGCTCCGACGGCGACGGAGGCCATGCCGAAGCCGATCATCCAGCGGAAGCTCCAGTAGGCGACGGCGATGTTGGGCCGGTAGTCGCCGGGGCCGTACTTCTGCTGCTCGGCCTCGTTGATGTCGTTGATGCCGGGGACGAAGGAGGTGAAGTCATTGTTGGCCAGGAAGGACAGCAGGCCGGGGACCTCTATCGCGACCTTGTTGTGGCCCTTGTCCACGTCTCCGTAGGCGAAGATCGAGAAGGGCGCGGGCGCCTCGCCGTCCCACAGCGCTTCCGCGGCCGCCATCTTCATGGGCTGCTGCTTGAACATCACCTTGCCGAGCAGGTCCCCGCTGAGCGCCGTGCCCATACCGGCGATGATCATGACGACCAGGCCGAGGCGCAGCGAGGTTCGCATCACGGGGACGTGCTTCTTGCGCGCCAGGTGGTAGGCGGCGATACCGACCATGAACGCGCCGCCGACCAGGAAGGCCGCCGTCATGGTGTGGAAGAACTGCATCAGCGCGGTGTCCTGGGTGAGCACCAGCCAGAAGTCGGTGAGCTCGGCCCGGCCCCGCTCCTCGTTGATCCGGTAGCCGACCGGGTGCTGCATCCAGGAATTGGCCGCGAGGATGAAGTACGAGGAGAGGATGGTGCCGATCGAGACCATCCAGATGCAGGCCAGGTGGATCTTCTTCGGCAGTTTGTCCCAGCCGAAGATCCACAGCCCGATGAAGGTCGACTCGAAGAAGAAGGCGATCAGCGCCTCGAAGGCCAGCGGCGCCCCGAAGATGTCACCGACGAACCGCGAGTAGTCGGACCAGTTCATGCCGAACTGGAACTCCTGGACGATGCCGGTGACGACACCCATCGCGATATTGATCAAGAAAAGCTTGCCCCAGAACTTCGTGGCCCTGAGGTACTTCTCGTTCTCGGTGCGCACCCACGCGGTCTGCAGGCCGGCCGTGAGCGCGGCGAGCGAGATCGTCAAGGGGACGAAAAGGAAGTGGTAGACGGTCGTAATGCCGAACTGCCATCGCGCCAGTGTCTCTGGCGCCAACGCTACGTCCACGTCGTCGGTCTCCTTCTGGTCGCCGTGGTCAATGCGGCAGTCTGCCTGTTGTGTCCCACTCAAGACGGGGCGAAGCAGGACACGCTTGTGAACGCGTTCACATTCACAAGCATTATGTCCTACCGCCTTCGGGAGGTTCGAGGGGGGTCCCCCTAGCCAATATTTTCAACAGATTGTTGAATTCGGGGCATGCAGATACGAATCTCCTGGCCCTCGGGCCAGCTCACCGCAACCCTCGACGAGACCCCGACCGCCAAGGCCCTGACCGAGGCGCTTCCGATCTCGGCCTCCGCCCACACCTGGGGCGAAGAGGTCTACTTCGACACCGGCATCTGCGTGGCACTGGAGCCGGACGCCCTCCAGGTGGTCGAGCCGGGCACCGTCGCGTTCTGGACCGAGGGCGACGCACTCGCGCTGCCCTACGGCCCGACGCCGATCTCGCGCGGCGGCGAGAGCCGCCTGGCGAGCCCGTGCAATGTGCTCGGCTCGTTCGACGGCGACCCCGTCCGCGTGGAACTGGCGTAACCGCACGCGGCACGCCGTCCCACCGGAGCAGCACTACAGCTCTACCGGAGCGGTGCTACAGCTCCTTGAAGAACGCCCCTGCCGTGTGCAGGAAGACGTCGTTCGCCTCGGACTCACCGATCGTGACCCGCAGGCCCTCGCCCGCGAAGGGCCGGACCACCACACCGGCCTTCTCGCAGGCCTGCGCGAACTCCGCGGTCCGCTCCCCCAGCCGCATCCACACGAAGTTCGCCTGCGTCTCGGGGACCACCGTCCACCCCTGGGCCAGCAGCGTCGTGTACACCCGCTCGCGCTCCCCCACCAGCGCGCCGACCCGGCCCATCAGCTCGTCCTCGGCACGCAGCGAGGCGACCGCCGCGTCCTGGGCGAGCTGGCTGACGCCGAAGGGCACCGCCGTCTTGCGCAGCGCCGAAGCCACCGGCTCGTGCGCCACCGCGAAGCCGACGCGCAGGCCGGCCAGCCCGTACGCCTTGGAGAAGGTACGCAGCACGGCGACGTTCGGGCGGCTGCGGTAGAGCTCGATGCCGTCCGGAACCTCGGTGTCGCGGATGAACTCGCGGTACGCCTCGTCCAGCACCACGAGCACGTCCGACGGCACCCGGTCCAGGAACCGCTCCAGCTCGGCCCGGCGCAGGACGGTGCCGGTGGGGTTGTTGGGATTGCAGACGAAGATCAGCCGGGTCCGGTCCGTGATCGCGGCGGCCATGGCGTCCAGGTCGTGCACGTCGCCCGCCGTGAGCGGGACCTCGACGGGCGTCGCACCCGAAATCTGCGTGATGATCGGATAAGCCTCAAAGGACCGCCAGGCGTACATGACCTCGTCGCCAGGGCCGGCCGTCGCCTGGATCAGCGACTGGGCCACGCCCACCGAACCGGTGCCGGTGGAGATGTGCTCGACCGGCACGCCGAAGCGGTCGGCGAGCTCCGCCACCAGGCCGGTGCACGCCATGTCGGGGTAGCGGTTGAAGTTCCCGGCCGCGGCGACCACGCTCTCCAGCACCCCCGGGAGCGGCGGGTACGGGTTCTCATTCGAGGACAACTTGTACGCGGCGGCCCCGCCCGCAGCCGCGGGCTTCCCCGGCTTGTACGTGCGGATGCCGTCCAGTGCGGCGCGCAGCTTCGGGCTCTTCTCGCTCACTACAAGTCCTCCTCGACCATCCCGTACGACGTCGCCGTCGCCTCAATGCTTCTCACCTTATGAGGATTCCGCCCTCCCGAGAATGGGAGCGCCTGGAATATGGGGGGAGCGCACGCATATATGCGTGCGCCGGTGGCCTGCGCCGTGGCGCGCGTCCCTCGTGCAGGTGAGTTGAGACCGGCCCGAGACCGCACCGTTTTGGCATGCCCGGACCCGCCGACAAGCTCCCCGCTCACTCCCGGCGACTAAAAGGCTTCATTTCCAAGGTCATTGGGGGTGGCGAACCATGCAGAAACGTGCCTGTCAATGACTGCATATGCATCCGGACCACCCACCCCACCGAGCCCTACTATCGGCTCGCCATGACAGCAGCAGGGAAGCATCAGGTGAGCCGGACCGAGACCACCCGGCGGGCCGCCGGCCGACAGGGCCGGGCCGGCATCAGGGACGTGGCCGCTGCGGCGGGCGTCTCGATCACGACCGTCTCCGACGCGCTCAATGGCAAGGGGCGGCTGCCGGACGCCACCCGCCGCCACGTTCGCGAGGTCGCCGATCGGCTGGGCTACCGCCCGTCCGCCGCGGCCCGCACCCTCCGTACCGGCAAGTCGGGCCTCATCGGCCTGACCGTGACGACGTACGGGGATGAACCTTTCACCTTCACCGAATTCGCGTACTTCGCCGAGATGGCCAGGGCCGCCACCTCCGCGGCGCTCGCCCGCGGGTACGCCCTCGTCATCCTCCCAGCCACCTCCCGACACGACGTCTGGTCCAACGTGGCCCTCGACGGCACCGTCGTCATCGACCCCTCCGACCACGATCCGGTCGTCACCGAACTGGTCCGCCAAGGCCTTCCCGTGGTCTCCGACGGCCGCCCGGCCGGCTCCCTCCCCGTCACCGCCTGGGTCGACAACGACCACGAGGCCGCCGTACTCAACCTGCTCGACCACCTCGCCGCGGCCGGCGCCCGCCGGATCGGGCTGCTGACCGGGACCACCACCGACACCTACACCCGGCTCTCCACCACCGCCTACCTCAGCTGGTGCGAGCGCGTGGGCCAGGACCCCGTCTACGAGTCCTACCCCGCCCACGACCCGTGCGCGGGCGCCGTCGCCGCCGATCGGCTGCTCGCCCGACCCGACCGGCCCGACGCCGTCTACGGGCTCTTCGACCCCAACGGCACCGACCTCCTCGCGGCCGCCCGGCGCTACGGCCTGCGCGTCCCCGAGGACCTGCTGCTCGTCTGCTGCAGCGAGTCCACCGTGTACGCCAACACCGAACCGCCCATCACCACCCTTTCCCTCAAACCGCGCCGCATCGGCACCGCCGTGGTCCAGCTGCTCATCGACGCCATCGAGGGAGTCGACACCGGTCGTCCCGTCGAACAGGTGGTCCCGACCGAGCTCATCGTCCGTACGTCCTCGCAGCGCAGGCAGCCCCGTACGACCGTCAGCCCGCCCCGCTCGCCGGCGAAGGACTGACCGCCACACCGCCCCCTGGGCGGGGCCGTCGGCCCCGCCCAGGATTTCAGCAACGCCCATATCGGGAGAAAGCGGTAGGAAGGAACAGCGCCGGCCAGGATTCACCACCCCTGGTGCGTCACAGAGCGCGAGCTGCATTCCTATGATGGGCGCACGACATCACGGACCCTCCGCCCCGGAGGTCAGGAGGGTCCGCAGGTGTACGGCAGCGCGACGGTGGTGGAGGGGTCGATGACTCAGGGGGCCGGTCAGGGACCCGCGATGCGGACGGAGACGCTGCGGGACTTCCGGGTTCCGGTCACCGAACCCGCCCCGTACGCCGTATCCGCCGGGGTTTCCGGCGAAACCCCCGTGTACGGCGAGTACCCCGCGTACTACGGCGAGCGCGTGCCGCCGGTGCCCGCCCAGTCCGGCTACGGGGCCGTACCCGCGGCCGCGGCGCCTCCCGTACGCGTACCCGTGCTCGCCATGAGCCAGGCGCCCGAGGAGGACGACCCCGAGGGCTACACCCCGACGCAGCGCGACCTGCCGATCATCGGGCGCGGCGGCCCCGGGGACACCGTCCAGGTCCAGTACGTCCCCCAAGAGAACTCCACCGCGGGCCCCGGGCCGCTCTACGTGGTCGGCGACGTCCACGGCTACCTGGACGAGCTCGTCACCGAGCTGCACGCCCAGGGCCTCATCGACGCCGAGCGCCGCTGGTCCGCGGGCAACGCCCGGCTCTGGTTCCTCGGGGACTTCACCGACCGCGGCCCCGACGGCATCGGCGTCATCGACCTGGTCATGCGGCTGTCGGCCGAGGCCGCGGCCGCCGGCGGCTACTGCAAGGCCCTCATGGGCAACCACGAACTCCTGCTCATCGGCGCCAAGCGGTTCGGCGACACACCCGTCAACTCGGGCGCCGGCACCGCCACCTTCCAGGCCGCCTGGCTCCTCAACGGCGGCCAGCGCACCGACATGGAGCGCCTGCAGGACGTCCACCTGCAGTGGATGTCACGGCTGGACGCGGCCGTCCTGGAGGAGGACCACCTGCTCCTCCACTCCGACACGACCGCGTACCTCGACTACGGCGACTCCATCGAGGACGTCAACGACACCATCCACGAGCTGCTCAACCGCAACGACGCCGACATCACCTGGGACCTCTTCCGCAAGTTCACCAAGCGGTTCGCCTTCCGCGACGAGGAGACCGGCCCTCAGGCCGTACGCGAACTGCTCGGCACCTACGGCGGCAGCCGCGTCGTGCACGGCCACAGCCCCATCCCGTACCTGCTGGGTGAGGTGGGCGCGGAGGACGGCGACGAGTCCCGCGGCCCCGAGGCCGTCGACGGCCCGCACGTCTACGCGGAAGGCCTGGCCATCGCGATGGACGGTGGAGTGACCATGGCCGGCAAGCTGCTCGTGGTGCAACTTCCGTTGAACGACTGAGGATTCCCCGAGCGGGGTATTTCCGGAAAGCCCCTGTCAACGTGTGGCGTGGGCGCTCTACCATCGCTCTATCCGTAGCAGGCTCTCCTCCGTTTGTGCCGGTGCCCGGGTCTACGCGGGCAAACCGGCTTGTACGGAGCATCGGGGGATGCACATGACCAGCGCTCCGCACCTGCTGACCGAAGACCGACCGGAGTTCGATCGGCTCCTCGACGAGGCGCTGCGCACAGCGGACGAACGGCCCGAGCTCGCCACCCTCGGCGAACGGCTGAACGCCGAACAGCTGCGCACCATGGCCATGGCGGCCAGCGCCCTGCTGACCGCGGCCGCGGCCGGCGAGTACGACCACTACGTGAAGATACGGGGGGAACGGCGCGGCGAGGCCTTGTCCGGCCCGACCCCGGCGGGCGACGAGTACGCCGGTCAGGGCACCGGCGGGGGCGCGGGCGTCAGCGCCGTGGTCGCGGTCCTCGCGCCGGTCCTGGCGGGCACCGCCATGCTGATCTTCCTGCTGGTGGGCTACATCCTGAAGATGATCGAGCCCGAGCCGGCCTTCGCCGACACCATGCTGACGGCGGGTTGGCTCTTCGGCGGCCTCACCGTGGCCGCGCTGCTCTTCGCGGTGATCGGGCTGCTGGTGACGGCGGTCCGCAACAGCTCGACGGAGGTGGCGGCGGACGAGACCGAGGCGATTCCCGACGAGGTCTCGCGGGCCCGGGAGGCCTGGCGCCACGCGCTGCTGGAGCGCGGCATCATGCCGTTCCTGCGCGATGCGCTGGCCGATCCGACCTCTGGTGGGGCGTATCCGACCCCCCGTACGCCGGAAGCCGGGCGCATCCCCAACCTGGGATACACCCGGCCCGACTTCACCAGCCCGGGGGCCCCTGCGCAGGGCCCCCGTCCCGGTTACACGTCTCCGGACTTCACGAGCCCGGACTTCGGCGGCCCGGATCACGAGCCGGAGTGACGGTGGGCGTCAGCACGCTAGTTGATCTCGTGCGGCCGCAGGTTCATGTCCTCCTTGGTCAGCTTCTTGTTGGTGAACCGGGCCAGACCATTGGCACCCGCGGCGGGCTGGGGGGCCGCCGCGGTCCACACCTCGTTGCAGGTGAGGCTGTCCGGAGTGCCGGGGTTGATGGTGCACTGGGTCTCGTAGATCTCGCCCGCAGTGGTCAGCACCTCGACGTTGACGAGGTTGCCCTGGGAGGAGACCGAGACGGCGCAGGCGTCCGTGGGGTAGGTGTCCCCGGTGTCGGTCAGGTCGTACCAGCGCCACGGAGTGGGCGCCCCCGGCCCCGTCAGGTCGCGGATGCCCGCGTAGGTGATGGTGTCGGAGAGCACCGCCTTGACCTCACGGGCGGCGGCAGGCCTGATGGCATCCACGTCGAAGCACTGGCCGCTGGCGCCCTGAGTACCCGTGGCGCCGGTCGGACCCGTCGGGCCCGTCAGGCCGGTGCCCGTGGCTCCGGTCGGCCCGGTCGGACCCGTCAGACCGTCGATGCCCGCGGCACCCGTCGGACCCGTCGGGCCCGTCACGCCGGTGCCCGGACCCGTCGGGCCCGTCGGACCCGTCAGGCCGGTGCCCGTGGCACCCGTCGGACCCGTCGGGCCCGTGGCGCCGGTCGCACCCGTGCGGCCCCGGGGCCCCCTCGGGCCCTCCTTGCACTTCTCGCGCGGCGGATTGCCGACCTGCGCCCGCGCCTTGTCCGGGTCGTCATCGTCGTCGTGACGCGACGCCTGGCAGCGGTCCCCGGCTCCGGGGGCTCCGGCCGTCGCAGTCGCGACGGCGGGGGCCGCGATGGTCGCCAGCACCAGCGCCACGGAGGCGACCGTGCCTCCGGCCAGCCAGCGGGCCCGTCGGGGCAACGGACCCAGCAGTCGGGACCTGTCTTCAGAACTCATTTACCGCTCCTCGCACAAACCGGGATCGAATGGTTCTCCGAAGTCCGGACTGAAAGCCGGACTCCGCGGGTCATCCTGATCAGCTGTGTCCCGATAAACGCACTGGCTCGCCCATAGGTCAGCGGATCGGCGGAACCCCGCACCGCCACATGGGCGCGTGCGACACATCCACCCGGGGCGGGGCACCGGCGTGCCGCCCCCGCCCGGGCCCGGCTCCTGCCTAGGGTCGGCGGCCGTGAAGCCCTCCATTTGCCTCTGCATGATCGTGAAGAACGAGTCCGCCGTGATCGAGCGCTGTCTCGAATCCGTACGGGACCTCATCGACACCTGGGTCATCTCCGACACCGGTTCCACCGACGGCACCCAAGACCTGATCCGCAACGCCCTGCGCGGGATCCCCGGCGAGCTCCACGAGGAGCCGTGGACCGACTTCGGGCACAACCGGAGCCTCAACATCAGCCACGCCCGCGGGAAGGCCGACTACCTGCTGCTCCTCGACGCCGACCTCGTCCTGCGCCGCACCGGCCCGCTGCCCCCGCTCACCTCGGACTCGTACATGCTGCGCCACGAGGGCTCCACCGAGTACCGGATCAAGCGGCTGGTGCGCGCCGACCTCCCCTGGCGATACGAGGGCGTCACCCATGAGTACCTCACCTGCGACCGCCGTGACGAGAACGACCAGCGTCCGGGCGTGCAGGAGAACCTCGACGCGCTCGTCATCGAGGACTACGCCGACGGCGGCTCCCGGCACGACAAGTTCGAGCGCGACGCCCGCCTGCTCAGCGCCGAGTTCCAGCGCGACCCGTCGAACGCCCGTACCGTCTTCTACCTCGCCCAGACACTGCGCGACATGGGTGACACCGCGGGCGCGATCCGGCTCTACGAACACCGCGCGGCCATGGGCGGCTGGGAAGAGGAGGTGTACTACGCCCTGCTCCAAGTAGGCGTGCTGCACGGCGACTCGGGCGACTGGCCGGCCGCCATGGACGCGCTGTCGCGCGCCTGGGAGTTCCGGCCCAGCCGCTTGGAGGCCTGCTACGAACTGGCTTCCCGGTTGCGAGTGTTGGGCCGCAACCACACCGCGCACGCGATCACCGGGGCCGTCCTCGATCGATCGGCACCGGATGACCTCCTCTTCGTCCAGCCCTGGGTGTACCAGTGGGGGTTGCTCTTCGAGCACTCCATCACCGCGTACTGGGTAGGCGACATGGACACCTCGCTGCGGGCCTGCGACCAGCTCCTGTCCCTGCCCGAACTCCCCGAGGCCTATCGCCGACAGACCGAGACCAACCGCGGCTTCGCCCTCGCCCAAAGCCGCCCGGACGGCACTGTTTCACGTGAAACATCCCTCCCTGTTTCACGTGAAACATCGGAGCCCTCGCCCTCGCCGGTCTAGCTGTATTGCCCCGGGAGGTTGTGGACGGGTGATCGAGGTCTCGGCTGAGGAGTCTTGAACGGGTGAGGGCCTTCCGGGTTCGGTGTGGATTGCGACGTCTACACCGACCGAAAGGCCCTCATGCCCCACCGTAATGCACCCCTGACCGAGACCGGACGGCTGCGCCTGGCCCGCTGCGTGGTCGAGGACGGCTGGCCGCTGCGGCGGGCCGCCGAACGCTTCCAGGTGTCCCCGACCACGGCCCAGCGGTGGGCCGACCGCTACCGGGAGCGGGGTGAGGCCGGTATGAGCGACCACTCGTCCCGCCCGCACCGCAGCCCGCGCCGGACCCCGAACCGCACCGAACGCAGGATCATCAAAGTCCGCCTCTCACGCCGCTGGGGACCGGCCCGCATCGCCCACCTCCTGGGCCTGGCGCCCTCGACCGTGCACCGCGTCCTCACCCGCTACCGGCTGGCCCGCCTGGACCATCTGGACCG